>JAEYZO010000682.1 GCA_023428035.1 Pseudomonadota bacterium
GCCCTGGAGTCTCTCGACGCGAGGCCGAGCGCGCGCTCGAGCACGACGGCCTCGAAGAGCTCTGGCGCTCGTACTACGCGAGCACCTTCAACCCCGCGCGGCTGCGACCCACGGCGATGAAGCGAGAGCTGCCGCGCAAGCACTGGGCGACGCTCCCCGAGGCCGACCTCATCGCCGACCTCGTGCTCGGCAGCGTGGGGAGGGCGACGTCGATGTCGTCCGTCGCGCCGTCGGGGGCCAGCGCCTTCGTCCCGCGAGGGGCGCGCTCGCTCGCGGCGCTGCGCGAGGCGGCGGTGGGGTGCCGCGGGTGCGAGCTCTGCGAGGCGGCCACGCAGACGGTCTTCGGCGAAGGGAGCACCAGCGCCCAGGTGGTGCTCGTGGGCGAGCAGCCCGGAGACCTCGAAGACCGAGAGGGACGCCCCTTCGTGGGCCCCGCGGGCGCGGTGCTCGACCAGGCGCTCTCGGCCGCGGGGGTGCCGCGCGAGGCGCTCTACCTCACCAACGCGGTGAAGCACTTTCGCCACAGGGTCGAGGGCAAGCGACGGATGCACGCCACGCCGCGCGTGCGCGACGTCGCCGACTGCAAGCCCTGGCTCGACGCCGAGGTCGAGGTGCTGAGCCCGAGGGTCATCGTCGCCCTCGGTCGCACCGCGGCCCGCGCCCTCCTCGGCCCCGCGGCGAGCGACGAGGCGATGGGGTCGTTCCACCCCGACGCGGGCGGAGCCTCGCTCGGCGTGATCGTCACCTGGCACCCCGCGGCGATCCTCCGCGCGCCCGACCCGGGCTCACGTGACGAGCGAGCGATGGCGCTGCGTGACGCGCTCTCGCGGGCCTGGGCGATGTCCCGTTGACCGCGCGGCGCGGGAGCGACGATGGTGCGCCCCGATGCGCTCCGCACTCCCCCTCTGCCTCGCGCTCTCCCTCGGCTGCGCGTCGAGCGCACCCCCCCGCGCAACGACGCCTCCCACCGTCACACCCATGTCGGGGCTCGACATCGCCGCGGCCGACCGCACCGAGGCCGACCGCGCCCTCGACGCGGGGCGGCACCCCGCCGAGGTGCTCGCGTTCTTTCGCGTGACCCACGGGCAGCGCGTGGCCGACCTCTTCGCCGGCGGCGGCTACACCACCGAGCTCCTCGCGCGCGCCGTGGGCCCCTCGGGCGCGGTGTACTCCCAGAACAACGCCTTCGTGCTCGACCGCTTCGCCCGCGCGCCTTGGGCCGAGCGGCTCTCGCGGCCGGTGAACGCCCGCGTGGTGCGCGTGGAGCGGGAGCTCGACTCGCCCCTCCCCCCGAGGCGCGCGAGCTCGACGCGGTGATCTTCATCCTCGCGTACCACGACGCGGTGTGGATGCGCACCGACCGCGCGGCGATGAACCGGGCGGTCTTCGACGCGCTGCGCTCAGGGGGCGTGTACGGGATCGTCGACCACAACGCCGCCGAGGGTCGCGGCGTCGCCGACGCAGAGAGCCTGCACCGCATCGAGCGATCGGTGGTCGTGCAGGAGGTCACCGCCGCGGGCTTTCGCCTCGACGGAGAGAGCGAGCTCCTTCGCAACCCCGCCGACACCCGCGACTGGAACGCCGCCCCCCGCGCCGCCGCCGACCGCCGCGGCACGAGCGACCGCTTCACGCTCCGCTTCGTGAAGCCATAGCGGTCACCCCTTCGCGATCGGGCCGATCACCGCGTCGAGGGGGGTCGTGCCTCGCACCCGCTTCGCGCTCCCGCCCTCGTAGGCGACGCGGCCCGAGCGCATGCCCTCGACCATCTCGCCGTAGAGCGACGCGAGGTTGTGCGAGGCGCCCATCTTCACGAAGCCCTCGACCATGGCCGACACGGGCACCTCGACGGCGGTGACGGGCTTGTTCCCCGCGCGAGAGATCGCCGCGGCGACGTCGGCGGTGGAGTAGTCCTCCGGGCCCGACAGCTCGATCACCCGCGCGCCCGACGAGGGCGGGTCGAGGAGCAGCGAGGCCACCGTCGCGCCGATGTCCCTCGTCGCCACCTGGGGGAACCTCCAGTCGACCGCGAGGGGGTAGTAGAGCTGCCCCGACGCGAGCGCGCCCTGCACCATCGCGGCCCAGTTCTCCATGAAGAACGAAGCGCGCACGAGGCTGCTCGGCACGCCCAGCGAGCGCAGCCCCTCCTCCAGCGGGTGAAGGGCCTTGATGGGGCCCGTGCCCTCGGCGTGCTGCGCGCCGATCGACGACAGCGCCACCACGTGCTTCGGCCGCGCCGCGCCCACGGCCGTCAGGATCGCAGTGCGCACCCGCTGCCTCACGTCGGCCTCGTCGGGGTTGCTCCACCCGCCCGGGGGCACCAGCGCGTACACCCCGTCGGCGTCGCGGAAGGCCGCGCTGAGCCCGGCGCTGTCTTCGTAGTTCGCGACGGCCACCTCGGCGCCGCGCGCCCTCCACGGCGCGCCCTTCGCCTCGTCGCGCACGATCACGCGGACCTTCTTCCCCTGCGACAGGAGGGCCTCGGCGGCGACCGAACCCGTGTGACCCGTGACCCCAGAGATGACGTACATGGCACCCGCTCCTTCGCGCCCTTCATCGGCGCGGGGCCCAAGGTGCCCACGGTCCCGTCATCTGTACAATCGATGCTGAGCATCACCGCCATGCACGACGTGAATCTCTCCGCCGTCGACCTGAACCTCCTGGTGGCCCTCGAAGCGCTCCTCTCCGAGCGCAGCGTGACCCGCGCCGCCGAGCGCGTGGGCCTCTCGCAGCCCGCGCTCAGCCACGCGCTCACGCGGCTGCGTACGGTCTTCGACGACCCGCTCTTCGTGCGCACCCCGCGCTCGATGGAGCCTACGCCCCGCGCCCTCTCGCTGGAGGGGCCCTTGCGAGAGTCGCTGCGATCGGTGCGAGCGATGCTGTCGCCGCCCGAGGTCTTCGAGCCCGCGAAGGCGAAGCGGGAGTTCAGCCTCGCGTCGGCGGACCTCGCGGAGTTCGTGTTGCTCCCGAAGCTGATGGCCTCGCTCGCGGCCGAGGCCCCCGGCGTCGACCTGCGGGTGATGCCCTGGAACGACCCCTTCGGCCCGCTCACCGCGGGTGAGCTGGACGTCGCGGTGGGGGTCTTCCCCGACGCGCCCGCGGGGATCCTGCGGCGACGGGTGTACCGCGACGGCTTCGTGTGCGTGATGCGCAAGGAGAGCCCCGCCGCGCGGGCGCGGGTCTTCGACGCGGACCGCTACTGCGCGCAGACGCACCTCCTGGTGGCGCCGCGGGGCACGCCGGGGTCGCACGTCGACGCGGCGCTGGCGAAGCAGAAACGCTCGCGGAGGGTCGCGCTGATGGTCCCGCACTTCCTGGTGGCGCCTCACGTCGTCGCGGGCACCGACCTCGTGTGGACGGCCCCGGAGCGCATGGCCCGCCCCTACGCGGAGAAGCTCGGCCTTGTGGTGCGCCCGATGCCTGTCCCGGTGCGGGGCTTCACGGTCTCGATGGTGTGGCACGCCCGCCACGACCGCGACCCCGCCCACGCCTGGCTCCGCGCGCAGGTGGCCGCCGCGGGGGAGGATTGACCGAAGCGCGGCGCTCGCGGTTCGTCGGTCGCTCCGCGCGGGCGACGTCACGCCCGCCGCTCACCGCAGCGCGAGGCGGGCGACCACAGGGTAGTGGTCCGAGCCTACGTCTCGGCCGAGCGCGCGCTCGCGCACCGCTACGTCGGGGGTGACCCACACGTGGTCGATCGGGATGCGCGCTGCCCACGGCAGACCCACCGGCCACGACGGCTGCACGCCGTGTCCGGCGAGCGAGTCGACCAGTCCGGTGCGCGCACGCAACGAACGCAGCGGTCGCGACCACGGCGTCGCGTTGAGGTCCCCGATCACTACGGCGGGGCCACCGCGCGGGAGCGCGCCCGCGAGCGCCGCCAGCGCAGCGTCGCGCAGCGACTGACCGCGCGCGTCCATCGCGGGGACGGGGTGCGTCGCGATCACCGTCACCTCACGCTCCCCCACTCGCACGCGAGCGATCACCGAGGGGACGGGCCCGTCGGCGAGGTACACCGCACGGGCCTCCATCGGGAGGCGACTGAACACCGCGACGCCGAAGTTGTCCTCCCGCGCCACCACGAAACGGTGTGTCCACCGCGGGAGTCCTCGCTGGAGCGCCGCGGCCCAGCGCGCGTTCACCTCGTCGAAGGCGACGACTTCGGGGTCGACGCGCAGCACCTCGTCGATGACCCTCCCGTGCGCGTCGCTCTCGCTGTGTACGTTCGAGAGCATCACGGTGAAGCGAGGCCCGCGCGGCTCCCCCCCTCCGCGAGGGAACGCCACCGCCGCGACCCGCGCCGCGGGGATCAGCGCGAGGAGCGCGAAGGCGACCGCGACCCTCCACCGCCGCAGAGCCGCGAGCGCGACCGCGACCGCGCCGAGCGCGAGCGCGTACTGCACCTGGAAGTGCTCCGCGAGCGCGACCTCCACGGGACGCTCCAGCGCGAGCGACGCGAGCATCGGGAGCGACGCGAGCCCGCCGAGCACCGAGATCACCGACGCGAGCGCGTCCCTCCATCCGCGACGAGGCATCGCGGTCGATGATCGCAGACCGCGCCGCTCACCGCTGCGCCGCGGCGTGCATCCCCTCGCCGCGGAGCTCGCTCACCAGCAGCCGCGTGAGCAGGTCGTTGAAGCGCTCCACCGGCGTCGGGCGGCTGTCCGCCGCGAGGTGGCTCCCGCCGATGCCCGAGTCGTCCGTGAGGTGCACGTAGGGCGCCGAGGTCGCCGCCCCCATCGCGCGGAAGAGGTACTCCACCGCCCGGTCGGCCCCGCTCGCGGCCACGGGCAGCACCCGCATCCCCCTCTCGGTCACGTCGCGCAGCGCGTCGCGCCAGGTGTACTGCGCGTCGGCGTACACGTGCGGGGGCGCGTCGGCGATCACCACCACCACCCGCACCGCGTCTCCGTCGGACCAGGGGAGACGTCGCAGCGCCGCCTCGAGGCCCGCGTTCATCTCCTCGGGGTAGTCGCCTCCGCCGCCCGCGCTCACGCCGCGCATCACCCGCGCGAAGGCGTCGACCTCGGGCGTGAACGCGATCTGCTGCACCACCAGCGGGTCCGTGCGGTCTTGATAGAAGGTCGCCGACACGCGCACGTCGGGGCACTCGACGCTGGACTGCACGCGCCTCACCACCCCGCTCACCTCGCGCGTCACGTAGTCGAGCTCGTCGCCCATGCTCCCGGTCACGTCGAGCACGAAGGCGAGGTCGAGCCGCGTCGGCGCGCGGGTCGCCCCGTCGAGTCGCACCGCGAGCGTCGCGTCGTCTCCCTCGGGCACCGGGCGGGTCACGCGCTGCCCCAGCGCCTCCACCGTCGCCGTGAGCGCCCCTCGGGCGGTCACCCCCAGCGCGCCAGGGACAAAATCCCACCCGCCGTCGGCGTGGGTGCGCGCCCGCAGCGAGAGCTCGTCGCCCGTCACGGTCACCCGCGCGCCGTTCACCGGGCGCCCCTCGGCGTCGGTCACCCGAAACCTCACCCTGCGCGCGGGGGTGATCCCGTACTCCTGCTGCAGCTCCGGGTGCCGCCCCACGAAGGCCCGGTACTCGCCCCACCGGTCGCTGTCGCCCACCGCGGTCGCCGTGAGACGCGCCGCGTCCTGGTCGCAGGCCTCGCCCACGCACGCGCCGGGTCCCTCTCCCCTCCGGCCTCGCGCCGCACGCTCCCGCGCCGGCCCGCCC
>JAEYZO010000709.1 GCA_023428035.1 Pseudomonadota bacterium
CTGGGGAGCTCCCCCGGCGCGGCGGAGGCGGTGGGCGTCGACGCGGCGCGCACGACGACGGTGGCGATGTTCCTGAGCGGCGCGCTCGCGGGCCTCGCGGGGACGCACCACGTCCTCGGGGTGAAGGGCTACGCGCAGCAGGGGCTCGGGTCGGGCGTGGGCTTCGTGGGCATCGCCGTCGCGATGCTGGGCGGGCGGAGCGCGCTTGGGGTGGTGCTGGCGGCGCTGTTGTTCGGCGCGCTCGCGCAGGGCGGACTGGTGGTGAACGCGCTGGTTCCGGCCGACGTGCTCGCGGTGGCGCAGGCGGCGACCATCGTGGCCGTGGCCGCGGCGGGGGCGTCGGGGCTGCGGCGCGCCGAGGGCTGAGCCCGCGATCGTCAGGTCGCCGCGGGGCCGTCGCGAACGACGTAGCGCGAGCGGTCGGAGACGAGCAGACGGATCTGCGCGCGCAGCCACCAGGCCGCAGCGGAGACGATGCAGGCGGGCACGAGGTAGGTCAGGTAGCCGGCCCGGGGCGCGAGGATGGCCGCGACCGCGCAGCCCAGGACGAAGGCGAAGATCTTCGAGCCGCGGAGCACCGACGACTCCCACGCGGTCTCGCGCACGGCCTCGGGGGCGTTCGAGAGGACGGCGCTCAGCGCGACGGAGAAGTCCGTGAGGGGGCCGGTCATGTGGGTGGTGCGGACGATCATCCCCGTGGTGGTGGCCACCGAGGCGTTCTGCAGGCCCATCGCGAAGGCCAGGATCGCGAGGAGGATGAAGTCGCCCGTGGTCTCGACGGTCTGCCCGAAGGGGCCGAAGGCGCCTTGCAGCCCCAGCACCACGACGAGCAGGAGGCACCCGGCGACCATGAAGAGCGGCGCCGCGGGCCAGGGCTCGAGGTCGTTCACCCGCCGGCCGTCGATGAGCCGGAACGACAGCATCGCCCCGAGCACGAACGACACGGCGACGAGCACGTAGTCGAGCAGCAGGTGGAGCCGGGCGTAGTCGGCGCCGATGAGGGTGAGCGTGCCCGTGACGTGGGTGACGTAGCGGCGGCACGCGGCGAGGGTGGTCGCGTTCACCATCCCCGCGGAGAAGCTCATCGCGAGCCAGACGCCGTACATCTTGCGGTCGTGAACCGCGGCCGCTTCGAGGATCGGGGAGAGCTGCGCCATCGACGGGGCGGGGAGAGTACCCGTTGAACGCGAGCGGGAGCGAGGTCTCGCGGGTGCGGCAGGATGACGCTCGGGCGCCCGTGCCCCCACCTTAGGAGGTCGAGATCGAGGGCGGTCGGAATCGCCGGACTTACTCGGGCGCCGCGCACACCACCCGGTCGGCGTCGACGCGGCACACGTCGCCGCGAGAGGCTCCGCAGGCGGAGGCGCGGCGGGTGGCGAGGCAGTTGAACCCGCAGTGACGTCCGTCGCTCGCGGCGAGGCAGGCGCGCTCGCTCGCCGGGTCGTAGGTGACGGCGGGGGTCTCGAGCGGCGGGTCCCAGCAGGTGAGCGGGCCTCCCTGGTGCTGGCAGACGCCGTCGGGGGTCTGCGCGCAGCGCAAGGCGCCCTGCCACGACTCGCAGCGGTAGCCGCAGGCGACGCGGTCGCTGGCCTCGATGCACGACGCGCGCGGGGTGCGCTGGCCGCGGGCGAGGATCACCTCGGCGGGCGGGTCCCAGCACGCGAGGCGCCCGCCGTTGATGCTGCACGCGCCGAAGGGGGTCTGCGCGCAGCCAGCCTTGTCGCTGCCGACGACGCAGTGGTAGCCGCACGCGGTCTGCCCCCAATTGGTGACGCACGACGGCGCCGGCACGCGCTCGTAGACGCGGCGCAGGAGGGCGGGCGGGTCCCAGCACGCGACGACGCCCGCGGCGGTGGTGCACACGCCCTCGGCGGTCTGCGCGCAGCGCACCTGGCCCTCGGCGCCGACGCATCGGTAGCCGCAGGCCGTCTGGCCGGAGCTGGTGAGGCAGTCGACGGCCCGCGCGTCGACCGCCGCGAGCGTGGCGCACAGCGCCGCGAGAACCCACCGTCGCGCCCATCGCGAAACGACCATCGGACTACCGCCTCCACGCGCGCGTCGGCGCCGACCCGCGACGCACAACGACAGAACGCTGCGGGTCATTCTCGCATGGAGTCGACGCAGCGGGCTCCGTGGGTATCCGCCACACCCTTCCAGGGCATCACCCCATGCCCTCCCAGGGCATCACCCCATGCCCTCCCAGGCCATGACCCCATGCCCTCCCAGGCCATCACCCCATGCCCTCCGAGGGCATGACCCCATGCCCTCCCAGGGCATCACCCCATGCCCTCCCAGGGCATCACCCCATGCCCTCCCAGGGCATCACCCCATGCCCTCCGAGGGTATCCGCGATACCCACCGGGGCCTCCGCCGTGCGGAGGACCCTACCGCGTGGCCACTCGCCCGGGCACGGCGCGTCGGTGTCCCCGTACCGCTGCACGCGGAGCCAGCCCGGACTGCGCCCCGACGCACACCGCTCCGCCGACCGCCTCGCCGCCCTCGCCCTCCGCCCTGCCCCGCCCCGCGTGAGGGCGCCGTCGTGATACACGCGCGGCGTGATACGGCTCGATCAGGTCTCGAAGCAGCACGGCGCGCAGATCCTCTTCCTCGAGGCGTCGATGGGGGTGTTCCGCGGGGAGAAGGTCGGGCTCGTCGGCCCCAACGGCTCGGGCAAGTCCACCATCTTCCGCATGATCGTGAAGGAGGAGCTCCCCGACGCGGGCCAGGTCTCCATCGATCGGGGGATCACCATCGGGTACTTCTCGCAGGACGTGGGCGAGATGGCCGGGCGCACCGTGGTCGAAGAGGCCATGGCCGGCGCGGGGGCCGTGGCCGACGCCGCCCACGCCCTGCACCTCGTCGAGCAGGACCTCTCGGACCCTGACAAGGCCGACCAGATGGACGAGATCCTCGAGCGCTACGGCGTCGCCCAGGCGCGCTTCGAGGAGCTCGACGGCTACGCGCTCGAAGCCCGCGCCCGCGAGATCCTCGCCGGCCTCGGCTTCGCCGCCGAGGTGATGGACCGCGACGTCTCCACCCTCTCGGGCGGCTGGAAGATGCGCGTCGCCCTCGCGCAGATCCTCCTGAAGCGCCCCGACGCCCTCCTCCTCGACGAGCCCACCAACCACCTCGACATCGAGTCGATCCTCTGGCTGGAGCAGTTCCTCAAGGGCTTCGACGGCGGCCTCGTCATGACCTCCCACGACCGCGAGTTCATGAACCGCCTCGTCACCAAGATCGTCGAGATCGACGGCGGGGAGCTCACCACCTTCTCGGGCGACTACGACTTCTACGAGCGCCAGCGCGCCGTGCTCGCCGCCCAGCAAGAGGCCCAGTTCGCCCGCCAGCAGGCCATGCTCGCCAAGGAAGAGGCCTTCATCGCGCGCTTCAAGGCCCGCGCCTCGCACGCCGCGCAGGTGCAGTCGCGGGTGAAGAAGCTCGAGAAGATCGAGCGCGTCGAACCGCCCAAGCGCAGGCGCGTGATCGAGTTCGACTTCCGCCAACCCCCGCGCAGCGGCGAGGACGTCGCCAAGGTCGAGGGGGTGTCGAAGTCCTACGGGTCGCGCACCATCTATAAGGGCTTCGACATGTTGATCCGCCGGCGGGAGCGCTGGTGCGTGATGGGCGTGAACGGCGCGGGGAAATCCACCCTGCTCAAGATGATCGCGGGGGAGTCGCGCCCCGACGCGGGCGAGGTCACCCTCGGCGCGAGCGTCTCCATGGGCTACTTCGCGCAGCACGCGATGGACCTCCTCTCGCCCACCGAGACGGTGATCGACGCGCTGCGGTCGCGCTTCCCCGGGGCCTCGCTGGGCTCGCTCAAGAGCCTCGCGGGGGCCTTCGGCTTCAGCGGAGACGACGTCGAGAAGTCGTGCCGCGTGCTGTCAGGCGGAGAGAAGGCCCGGCTGGTGCTCGCGCAGATGCTCTACGACCCGCCGAACTTCCTCGTGCTCGACGAGCCGACGAACCACCTCGACATGCAGACCAAGGAGACCCTCTTGAAGGCCCTGATCGATTTCGAGGGCACGATGATCTTCGTCTCCCACGACCGGCAGTTCCTCGGCGCGCTGTCGAACCGGGTGCTGGAGCTGTCCCCCGAGGGAGCGCGCGTCTACAACGGCGGCTACCGGGAGTACGTCGCGCAGACCGGCCGCGAGGCGCCGGGCGTGCGCTGAGGGCTCAGTACCCCGGCAGGAAGCCCCGCTCCACCGCGGCGTAGTCGACCGCGACGTCGAGCCGCGCGAGCACCGAGTAGAAGCCGAACTGCAGGCGGTTCATCAGCGCCATCCCGGGCTTCATCGGCACGAAGCCCGAGTCGCGCTTCAAGAGCGCGGGCTTCACCGACGCCACGCTGCGTGTGAGCTCGGCCACCCACGGACGCGTGATGCGGAAGGGCGAGCCGAAGAGCGGCTCGAAGCACTGACGGATGTAGGTCTCGACGAAGGTCTGGTAGGCGCCGCCCTTGAGCCCCAGCATCTCTCCGAGGTGCCGCTTGAAGGCCTCTTCGTCGCGGGCGACGGCGTCGCGGTGGATCAGCCTCGCGCCTTCGAGGTGCTCGCCGTGGAGGTGCTGCACGCAGCCGAAGTCGAGGAAGGTCACGTCGCCCCCCTCGCGGAAGATGTAGTTGCCCGGGTGCGGGTCGGCGTTGAACATCTCGCCGACGAGGGTGCCCTTGAAGACGAAGCGCCACAGGGTCTCGGCCCACGCGCGCCGATCGGCCTCGCTCCTCGTCGCGGCCTCCTCCAGGGTGATCCCGCGGGCGAACTCGGTGGTGATGACCCTCTTGCCCGAGCGCTCACGGAGCACCTTCGGAACGTGGATGAGGGGGTCGCCCGAGTGCAGCGCCGCGAAGGCCTCCTGGCGGTCGGCCTCGAGGCTGTAGTCGAGCTCCTCGCGAAAGCGCTCGGCGATCTCGTCGAAGGTGCGCTTCGACTGGATGTGCCTCGGCGCGAAGGTCGAGACCATCCCCTCGAGGGAGCCCGCGTTCTTGAGGTCGCTCTCGACCGCGCCCGAGATGCCCGCGTGCTGCACCTTCACGGCGACCTCGCGGCCGTCGGGCATCGTCGCGCGGTGCACCTGCCCGATGGAGGCGCTCGCGAAGGGCCGCTCCTCCCAGGTCGTGAACAGCTCGGTGATGGGCGCGCCGAGCTCGGACTCGACGAGGGCGCGGGCCTCTTCGGGGGACGAGGTCGGGGCCGCCGCGCGCAACCCACGCAGCGCCGTCTCGTAGGCGTCGCGGTGCCCGTCGGGGACCATCCCGTCGACGTAGGAGGCCATCTGCCCGACCTTCGCGGCGAGGCCCCGCATCGAGCCGAGCACCTCGAGGGCCTGCTTCGCCGCGGCCTCGCCGGTGTCAGAGGTGAGCAGGCTCGCGCCGGTGCGCACGCCCAGCGAAGCCATGCGCGCCATGCGCGCGAACCGCCCCTCAGGGATCTTCGTGTCGGTCATCGTTGAGCGCCGGGAGCATTGGCGCTCCCCGGCCTCGGGGCAATCCCCGAGCGGTCGAGGAGCTCGACCACGACCCACCCCAGCACCACCCCCGGGGCGACGAACACCAGCGCGAGGCGCAGCGCGAACAGCAACGCCGCGGCGAGCAGCGCCCCGGCCGTCACCCCTCCCGCCGCGAGCAGGCGCTCGACCACCCCCGCCCGTACGAGCCACCGGCACAGGCCCTCGTGCGCGAGCGCCGCCGCCGCGATCGCACCGAGGCGCCACGCCCACCTCATCGCGCCCCCGCCGTGAGCATCGCGAGGAGCACCGCGTTCCCGATGGGGCCGCCCGCCACGAAGGCCCTCCCCTGCCCCCGCGCCGCCGGCACCCCGAAGAGCGCCGCCGTTCGATACAGCTCGCGGAAGCGCCCCCGGTCGCCGAAGCGCCGCGCCGACGCGAGGGAGAAGCCCGTCGCCGACACCGACACGCCCATCACCACCGGCCCCGAGTCGATGTCCCCCAAGCCGTGGTCACCCCGCGCGTACTCCGACACCGCGCCGAAGCCCACGAAGGAGCGGTGCCCGTGGCGCGCGAGCGCCGCGTTGAGCTCCCTCGCCATCGCGTCGTCGGCGAAGCTCCAGAAGTACGCCGACAGGGCCGTGCCCGACGCCCGCGCTGGAGAGAGCCACCGCCCCGTCGCGGGCTCGACGGACTGCACGAGGTAGCCCGAGGCGGGGTCGGTCCAGCGGGCGCGGTACACCGTCGCCACGCGCGCGATGAGCTCGCGGTGGTCCGCGCCGGTGATCTGGGCGTGCTGCCCGAGGGCGCCCACCATCGAGGCGATGTCGCAGGGGTAGGCCTCTCCGGGGTAGGTCTCGACGACGCCGTCGCGAGCGCGGGACAGCCGCCGCGAGAGCGCAGCCACGAGGCGGTCGTGGAGCGCCGCGTGGGGGGTGCCCGGGTCGACCGCGCGCAGCGCCCCGACGCCGCGCGTCGCGTAGCCGAGGTAGGCGTGCCCCGCGTCGTCGTCGAGGGAGTCGAAGGGGGAGCCGCCCCACGCGCGGGTCGCGAAGGCGAAGGCGCGCGGGCGGAGCAGCCGATCGACCGCGGAGCGCAGCGCGGGCAGGTAGCGCGCGCGGAGCTCGGGGTGCGACGCGATCACCTGCGCGAGGCCCAGCGCCGCCATCTGCGACGAGACCAGCGCCCACTCGCCGTCGAAGCGCTCCGACCCGGTGCGAAAGTCCTCGGCGCCTACGCCCCGGGCTACGTCGTCGGCCACCGCGCGGGCGAGGGGCTCCTGCGCCGAGGCCTCGCCGTCGAAGAGCGCGTCGGCGTCGCGGCCCACCATCGCCCGAGGCGCCGCCGCGCAGGTCGCGCACACGCACGCGAGCATCACGGCCGCGCGCCACCTCCGAGGGAGCTCCGCCCGTTCAACCATCGCGCACGAACGACGGCTCGCCCCCGCGCATTCCACGCCCTCCTCAGGCCGCGCCGGCGCCCCGCGTGAGCGCCGTCACCCGAAGGTCGAGCCCGTGGCGTTCGAGGTCGTGGCGGACGACCTCCTCGATCCTCGCGCAGAGCTCGGGCTCGTAGCGCTCCACCTCGTCGGCGCGCTCGCTCGAGAGCACCTCGCGCACGGCGCGCTCCAGGGCGGGGAGCATCACCCGGTCGACGGACTCGTCGCCCGCCCCGAAGGTCGTCGCCGAGGCCGCGGCGAGGGCCTCGCGGGTCATCACCCACCCCAGGGTGACCTTCACCGTCACCAGCGCCCTCGCGCCGTCGCGGGTGGGCGCGGCGAGCGTGAGCTCCACGGGCCTCGCCTCGACGGAGCCCGACGTGACGTGGTGCAGGAGCGGGAGCGCGAGCCTCCCCTCCCCCGGCATCACCACCTCGACGCCGCGGCCGCCCGTCACGAGCAGCACCTCGCGGGGCCCCGCCACCACCCGCGCGCCCATCACGAAGCAGGTCGTGGCCGCCCCCGAGAGGAGCAGCGTCGCGACCCCGAACACCGGCAAGAACGCGTCGAAGGGCGGAGCCACGAAGCGCGCGACCACCACGCCGAGGGTCAACGCCGCCGCGGCGCAGCCCCAGAGCATCACCGACAGGCGCAGGAGCGCCCCCCGCCGCGCCAGGGCCAGAGAGCGGCCGCGGACGTCACGGAGCGCGGCGTTCTCGCGCTCCAGCTCCCGCACGCGGTCTTCGAGCGAGGCGACCCGCGCGAGCGCCGCGCCGGATTCATCGCGGTACGACACCCGACCGATGGTCGCCCCCGGAGGGGTCGCTGCCAAGGCGCCACGCGCGGCGGTCGAGCGTCTGTTACCTTCCCGCGCCCCATGCGACCCCGCGCGCTCCGCGACACGCTTTGCGCGGCGCTCGCCCTCGCGGGCTGCGCCGACCCGGCTCCCACCCCCG
>JAEYZO010000750.1 GCA_023428035.1 Pseudomonadota bacterium
CGTAGCTGGCGTCCCGGTTGCGCGCGGGCGACCGCGTGGTGGTTAACGACGCGGCGACGCTCCCGGCGGCGCTCCGCGGAGAGACCGAGGCCGGAGACGTCGTGGAGCTGCGCCTCGCGGGGATGCCCGAGGGTGACCGCTGGCCCGCGGTGGCCTTCGGCGCGGGGACCTGGCGCGACCGCACCGAGGACCGCCCGCCCCCTCCCGCGCTGCGGCCGGGCGATCGCGTGCGCCTGGGCGAGCTGTTCTCCGCGCGCGTGGAGGAGCTCGACCCCGCGCGCCCGAGGCTCCTGCGGGTGGTGTTCGACCGCGAGGGCGACGCGCTGTGGGAGGCGATCTACGCCCGCGGGCGGCCCGTGCAGTACAGCTACCTGAAGGGCGAGCTGCCGCTGTGGGCCGCGCAGACGCCCTACGCGTCGCGGCCTTGGAGCGTCGAGATGCCCTCGGCGGGGCGGCCCCTCGGGTGGTCGGTGCTGAGCGCGCTGCGCGAGCGCGGGGTGACGGTGGCCGCGGTCACCCACGCCGCGGGGCTCTCGTCGACGGGCGACGCCGAGCTCGACGCGGCGCTACCGCTGCCCGAGCGCTACGAGGTGAGCGATGTCGTCGTCGACGCCGTGGCGCGCGCGAGGGCGAGGGGCGGGAGGGTGATCGCCGTGGGCACCAGCGTGGTGCGCGCGTTGGAGAGCGCCGCCCGCGACGGACGTCTCCGCGCGGGGGAGGGCGTGACGGAGCTCGTGATCGGTGAGCGCACCCGCCTGCGCGTGGTCGACGGCCTGCTCACCGGGATGCACGAGCCGGGGACCTCGCACTACGCCCTGATGCGAGCCTTCGCCCCGGCGGAGCTCCTCGACCGGGTGACCTCGGCGGCGACGCGGGGGGGCTACCTCCTGCACGAGTTCGGAGACAGCGCCCTCTTCCTCGCGGCCTGAGCGCCCTCAGCCCGTGGCGGGCTTCTTCTTCTTCGTCGCGTTGACCGCGTCGCGGAGCGCGCGGGCCGGCTTGAAGGTCACGGTCTTGTGCGCGGGCACCTGCACCGCGCCTCCCTTGGGGGGCTTCACCGTGCGCGCCGCCCGGTCTCTCACCGTGAAGCTCCCGAAGCCCGCGAAGCGCACGGGCTCTCCGCGCTTCAGCCCCGCGGCCACGGTGGCGAGCAGGTCGGTCACGAAGGCCGTGGCCTGCTTGCGGCTGAGCTCGGTGTGGGCCGCGAGCAGGTCGTCGACGAGGTCTCGCTTGCTGATCGGCATGGGGTGATTCGTACCAGAGGGCGCCGCCGTGCCGCGAGGGGCGCGCGGCGGTCACCGGCGCGAAAAGTAGCTTTGACTTCGCGGAGAGAGGGGTGTGACACTCCGCGCCGCTCGGGCCCGAGAACGGCGCCCCTGAGAACACGCAAGGGAGGAGTACGAGAAGATGAAGCGGAACCTCTGGCTCATGCTCGCGGTGTCGGTCGGGATCGGGTCGTTCGGCTGCGCGTCGAACCCCCCGCCGCCCCCGCCGCCGCCGCCGCAGCCGCAGCCCGTGGCAGAGCCCACGCCGCCGCCGCCGCAGCAGCCCGTAGGCCCCGGCGTGGTGACCGCCGCGCCCACCACGGGCGGCACCGGCTCGGTGGGCTCGATCGTGTCGCCGACGTGGACGGCCACCGGCTACAACGTGGGCGACTTCGTCTCGAACCACATGACCCTGCGCGCGCGGCAGTACGCGAACGGCTTCATGGCGATCACCGAGCTGGTGCGCGGCAACATGCGGCACGGCGAGCGCCGCCACGTGCAGGCCGGCGTGCGCTCGGGCCACTGCTACCGGATCATCGGCGTGGGCGGCTCCGGGGTGCGCGACCTCGACCTCTACCTCCGCGGCCCCGGCGGCGTGCTGATCGATCAGGACCGCGCGCCCGACAACTTCCCGGTCATCGGCCTCGACCGGCAGATCTGCATCCCGCAGGGCATGGGCGATCAGTTCGCCGACCTCGAGATCGTGATGGCCCGCGGAGAGGGCGAGATCGGCGTGCAGGTCTTCGGCTCTCCCTGAGCTTCACCGCCGCGAAGACCCTCCGCGAGCGTCACACACCCCCACGGCCTCGCGCGTAGACACGGCGTCGACGCGCGAGGCACCATCACCCTCCCCTCACGAATGCTCCACCGCGTCGCCGACCCCGAGCGAGGCCGTCGCGCCGTCGGCGTGGTGCTCTTCGTCCTCGGTTGCCTGGGCGGAGGCGCGCTGCTCCAGCTCCTCTTCCTCCTGCCGCCGTTGTTCGCGCCCGACCCCGCGGCGCAGTACGCGGCCCTCGGCGTGGCCGTGGCGCTCGCGTTCCCCGCGGTGGCGCTCTACTCCACGGTGCCGAGGCTCCTCGACCGCTACGACCCCGAGCCCTTCTGGGCGCTGCTGATGGTCTTCACCTGGGGCGCCGTCGCGGCCTGCGGCTTCTCCGCGGTGGTGAACACCGTCGTCGGCGCGCTCCTCGGCGAGCAGGCCGCGGCGGTGCTCAGCGCCCCCATCATCGAGGAGTTCTTCAAGGGCCTGAGCCTCCTCGGGATGTTCTACCTCTGGCGCCGCGAGTTCGACGGCGTGGTCGACGGGATCATCTACGGCACCTTCGCGGCGCTCGGCTTCGCCGCGGTGGAGAACGTCGTCTACTACAGCAAGGCCGGGGTCGAGTCGGTCGAGGCCCTCACCGCGACGGTGGTGCTCCGCGGGGTGGTGACCCCCTGGGCGCACCCGCTCTTCACGTCGATGACGGGCATCGGCTTCGGCCTCGCGCGGGAGAGCTCCCGGGGGTGGGTGCGCGCCCTCGCGCCGCTGGGTGGCTACCTCGCCGCGGTGGCCCTTCACATGACCTGGAACGGCGCGCTGGTGCTCTCGACCACGATGCAGGTGCCCCTCGCGGTGCTGCTCCTGCCCCTGTGGCTGCTCTTCGTCGTGGCCTTCCTCGTGATGGTCATGGCCCTCGTCGCGCGCCGGGGGAGGATCATCCGAGAGAACCTCCAGGACGAGGTGATCCTCGGGACCATCACCGCCGAGGAGTTTCAGCTCGTGGGCTCGGCCTTCGGGATGCTCCGCGCGCGCATGGGCCCCAGGGGTGAGGTGCGCGCAGCGCTCATCGCCGCGGCGGCTCGCCTCGCCCTGGCCAAGTGGCACGCGACGCGGGCGCTGCGAGGGCGGCAGGCCACGGTGAGCTTCGATTTCATCGTCCCCTTGCGCGAGCGCATCGCGACCCTCAGGGCGACGCTGCGCCCCTGACCGCGGACCATCGCCCGCGAGGGTATGGCGTTCTCTCCGCGATCGGTGCATGGAACTCCCTCCGTGCAGATCGCTGCGCACCAGCTCCTCCGCTTCGGCGGTGACCTCGTCCGCGGCGCGGGGGCCGTTCGTCACCGCGCGTGGCGCCGCGAGGGCGCGCTGCTGGTCCTCTTCGACGAGACGGGCCGAGCCGGTCAGGGCGAGGCCACCCCCATGCCGGGCTACTCCTCCGAGAGCCTCTCCGAGGTGCTGACAGCCCTCGCCGAGGTCGCCGTGTCGCCCATCGCCCTCGACGACGAGGCCGACCCGGTCACCGCCCTCAACGCGGCGCTCGCGCCCCACGCGGCGCGGCTCTCTCGCGTCCCCTCCGCGCGCTTCGCGCTCGAGACCGCCATCCTCGACCTCGCCGGTCAGCGTGTCGGCCGCTCCGTCGCCGCCCTCCTCGGC
>JAEYZO010000758.1 GCA_023428035.1 Pseudomonadota bacterium
GGTTGAGGGTTGTCCGTGGGCTGGGGGTTGTCCGTCGGCGTGGGCATGTCCATCGGGGGCGGCGCGTCGACGCCCGTGTCGACGCCCGTGTCGACGACGCCCGTGTCGGCGCCGGTGTCGACGACGCCCGTGTCGGCGCCCGCGTCCGTCGGCGCCGGGTCGCTCGAGCACCCGAAGGCGCCCAGCGCGGCGGCGAGGACGACACGTCCCTTCCATCGCTGGTTCATGGCAGCTGCTCCCGAGCCCATGGCTCAAGAAAGTTCGAGCCCCGTCGCTCCACCACGGGCGTCGGCGACCCGAAAACCCGCGACGACGCTACGCGCGTCGCTGCCCCCGTGGCAACCGCTCCACAGGGCAGGTCCGAGCCCGCGTCACCCTGCCGCGAATGTCACACCTCCGCCCCGCATCGGAGGTCGCGTTGGAGGGGAGGTCTACCCCACGCTCACGCCGCCGCGTTGACCCTCTCGGCGTTGGCGAGGCGCTCGGCCGCGGTGAAGCACACGCCCATGATCGTGTGCTGCGGGTTCACCCCCATGTTCGTCGGGAGCACCGACGCGTCCATCACGTAGAGCCCGGTGGTGCCGTGCACCCGGAGGTCCGCGTCGACCACGCCCTGCCCCGGGTCGGCGCTGGCCCCGGCGGTGCCGAAGAGGTGCGAGGCCACCATCGTGAACTGCGAGAGCCTGGGCTTCATCGCCGCGAGGGCGTCGATCTCCTTCGGGTCGGTGATCGAGGTCGTGAAGCCCGCCACGCCCGGGAGCACCTCGGTCGCGCCCGCGGCGAACATCATCTCGCAGAGCAGCACCACGCCCTCGTGGATCGTCGCCACGTCGCGGTCGGTGGGCCGGTACGAGATCGACGCGTCGCTGCCGCCGCCGAAGAGGGTGGGGCGCACGCGGCCGGTGGCCTCCATGCGCACCTGCACCGCCCACTGGGCGTAGTGGTCCATCTCGGCGCAGCGCTCCTGCCACTCGCGGCCCACTCCCGGGAGCCTCGCCGCGAGCATCTCCGGCGGCATCGAGAGCGACTCGAGCTTCATCCTCCGCGCCCGCAGCGGCACCTCGTAGGCCTGCGTACCGCCGTAGCGCATCCCCACCGGGTCCTCGAAGCGACCCACCACCGCGCAGCCCGGGTGCGCCATGAACCCATCCCCCACGCGACCCTTGATCCCGCTCCGTCGCAAGATCACCGGCGTCTGGATCGCGCTCGCAGACACGATCACCGCCCGCCGCGCGGCCACCCTGAGCTTGCCCACCTCCGCGCGCGTCGCCGGGTCGACCACCGTACCCCGCACGCCCATCGCGCGGCCGAACTCCATCTCGACCCGGTCGACCCGCGCGCCCGTGTGGAGCCTCGCGCCGTCCCTCATCGCCCTGGGGATGTACGACACGTCCATGCTCTGCCGCGCCTCGCCGGGGCAGCCCTGCATGCACTCCCCTGTGCCCTTGCAGCGCGAGGCGTTGCGGGTGATCGCCTTGCCCGGCAGACCCAGCGCCTCGCTCGCCCGCGCCATCAACGCCCCGTTGCCCCCGAGGAGGGCCGTAGTGGTGTCGGCCACCTCGAGCTCCTTCTCGACGATGTCGAAGGCCCGGTCGAGCACCGCGTCGTCGACCAGCGACCGGAGGCCCAGCCGCGTCTTCCAGTCGCGGCGCACGTCGTCGGGGGTGCGCCAGATGATCCCGGAGTTCACCGCCGTCGCGCCGCCCACGCAGCGGCCCTGGAGGATCGGGAGCGGCACCGTCCCGTTGGTGGTGCGCGTCGCGAAATCGCGGAAGGCCAGCCGCATCGCGTCGAGGAGCTCCCTCGGGCGCTCGGGCGTGCGCAGCAGCGCGCCCTCCTCGAGCAGCAGCACGTCGTGGCCCGCGGCGGCGAGCACCCGCGCCGCGGTGGCCCCGCCCGCGCCCGTGCCCACGATCACGAAGTCGGCGACGTCGTCGATGTTCATCACGCGGCCTCCCGCACCACGGGGAGCGCGCCGCGCTTCGCGGGCTCCGACGGCCACGCCTTGGTGCGCTCGTAGTTCGTCTGCCTCCGCACCGAGGGCACCCCGAAGGCCGCCATCGAGGCCGCGAGCTTCAGGAACACCCCCAGGCCCCGGAACAACAGGTACGGGCTCTTCACCACCGCCGACAGCACCCTCCGTCGGTCTTCGCGCCCCAGCGACGCGAAGAGCGCGGGGCGACCGATCACGAACAAGGGCGCGACCGACACGATCCACACCGCCGCGCGAAACCCGAAGCGGCCCTTGCCGCAGGCCGCGTCGGTCATCTTCTTCGCCGCGCCCGCCCAGTCGACCTCGCCCTCGGGCACCGCGAGCGCCCCGTCGCCCGCCTCGTCCGACACGAAGGTCGACAGGATCGCCTCGATCCAACGCCTCTCGAAGCTCGTGAAGCTCATGACGCCTCCCTCTCTGCGCGCTCGGCGCCCTGGCCCGGGGCTGCGCCCAGGCGGTCGATGATCTGCCGGTCGAGCCGCTCGATGAGCACCCGCGCGAACCTCCTCGCGGCGGTGCCGTCGCCCTGCTCGATCAGGTCGAGCGCGCGGCCGTAGAAGCTCAAGGTCCCCGCGGTGTCGGCCATGAAGGCCGCGGCCACGCCCGGCTGCCGCTCCAGCATCCGGCTGAGGGTGTTGGCCACCAGCACCAGAGCCGTGTTGTGCGACGCCGCCGCGAGCGCCCGGGCCAGGGCCAGGTCCGCCGACACGTACGCGGGCGGGTCATCGACCAGCCGCGACTGCCGCAGCACCAGCGCCCGCAGCCCCACCCGCTCGTCGGCCGTAGCCCGCTCCGCCGCGAGGCCGATGGCTTCGACCGCGAGCAGCCGCCGCAGCTCCAGGAGGCCTGCGAGCAAGGGCACCGCGTCGCCCGTGGTGGCCCCGAGCGCCACGAGGTGCGCGATGAGCTCCACGCCACCGGTCTGCTTGTAGTCCAGCACCCGCGTGCCCGAGCCGTGCACCGGGCGGAGCAGGCCCTCGCCCTCCAGCCGCGCCACCGCCGCGCGCAGGGTCAGCCGCGAGACGCCCAGGCGCGCGGAGAGCTCGCGCTCCCCAGGCAGGTCGGTGCCCGCGGGGAACTCCCCCTGGAGGATCGCGTCGCGCAGCGTGTTCGCCACCTGCTCGTCGGCTCGGGTCTTGTCAGCCACCGTCTCACCTCGAACTGGTTGAACCAGTTGTGGGTGGTGCGTAACACGCGTAGCACCCGTAGGGCAAGGGGCTCCCCGAACGAAGTGCCACCTGGATTACGCAGTGGGTGAGAGGCGTGAGGCAGGGTGAGGGGCGCGGGGCGGTGGGGTGCTCAGCCCACCCCTTTCAAGGAGCGTGATTCGCTGCGCTCGATGGCTGGGGTTGG
>JAEYZO010000789.1 GCA_023428035.1 Pseudomonadota bacterium
CCCCCGCGCAGCCCGTGGGCCCGCTCAGCGCCGAGCAGGTGCAGGCCCTCCGCGACGCCGCGCAGACGATCCTCCGTTACACCGACGGCGCGCAGCCATCGCAGCCCGCGGCGCCCGTTCAACCCGCGGCGCCCGTTCAGCCCGCGCCTCCCGCGGCTCCGGCGCGGCCCGCGAGGCCCTCGACCGCGCCCGAGCGCGAGGGCGTCTACGAGGAGCAGGTCGTCACCGCGACGCTCAGCGCGCAGAGCACCCTCGACTCGCCCAACGCCACCACGGTCATCACCGCGCAGGACATCCGTCTGTCAGGGCTCACCAGCTTCGCCGAGCTATTGCGCCGCGCGGTGGGCGTCGACGTGATGGCGCTCGAGAGCTCGGACTACCAGGTCGGCATCCGAGGCTTCAACCGACGTCTCTCGAACCGCGTGCTGGTGCTCATCGACGGGCGGTCGATCTACCTCGACTTCCTCGGGGTGACGCTCTGGCCCCTGATCCCCATCGGCGTCGAGGAGGTCGAGCGCATCGAGGTGATCCGCGGCCCGGGCTCGGCCCTCTACGGCGCCGACGCCTTCTCGGGGGTCATCAACATCATCACCCGCTCCCCAGGGACGCCCCGCGCGGTGGCCTCCGTGGGCGGAGGCAACGGCTCGCAGCTCCGCGCGTCGGCCATGGCCTCGGGGCGCGCCGGGCCGCTCTCGTACCGCCTCGGAGCGGGCTACGAGCAGCTCGGCGCCTTCGGACGTCTCGTCTCGCCCACCGACGCGGTCTACCGCGTGACCGCGCCGAACCCCGACCTCGCCCTGCGCGGCGTGCGCGCCGACATCGAGCTCTCGGCGCAGCCCACCCGCGGAGTGCAGCTCCGCGGCGGGGCGTCCTTCGTCGACGGCACCCTCTGGTTCAACGCCATCGGCCCCCTGCGCCGCTACTGGACCGACCTCACCTTCGCGCAGCCCTGGGCCCAGGTCACGGTCGGCGGCTTCACCGCCCGCGCCTTCGCCAACCACGTCACGGGCACCGCGCAGGAGTACCTCCAACGCGTCGGCACCTCGCCCCTCGACACCCGCATCTCGCAAGACGTCCTCGACGTCGAGCTCCGCTACAACCGGGGCTTTCGCGCGGGCTCGGTGCCCCTCGACGTCACCCTCGGCGCCAGCTACCGGATGAAGCACATCTCCTGGAGCTACCTCGACGCCGACCACACCCTGCACCACTTCGCGGCCTTCGCGCAGGCCCAGGCCCGCTTCGGCCGGAGCTTCTCCTCCGTCGCCTCGCTCCGCGTCGACCGCCACCCGGTGCTCGACGCGCCCGTGTTCTCCCCGCGCCTCGCGCTGATCTACAAGCCCACCGAGCGGCGCTCGTTGCGCCTCGCGGGCTCGACCTCGTTCCGCACCCCCACGATGCTCGAGCTCTACCTCGACCTGCAGAACCCCACGCCCATCCCCGGCGTCGCGGTGCGCGGCCAGGGCGGAGAGGTCTACGAGCAGGGCCGCTACCGCCTCGACGCCGAGAACGCCGTCTCCGTCGACCTCGGCTTTCAAGACCAGACCAGCGACCGCGTGCAGTACGAGCTCAACGCCTTCTTCACCCGCGGCGCCAACCTCATCGAGCTCTCCAACGTGCTCTTCGACCCGCTGCCCGGCGCGCCCAACCCCGGAGGCCAGGTCGACGTCGGGCGCTTCCGCTTCGCCAACGACCCCTTCGCCACGTGGATGTACGGCGCCGAGGCCGGGCTGCGCGTCTCCCCCGTCGAGGGCCTCGACCTCTACGGCAACTACACCCTCGCCATCACCCGCAACGAGACGGGCACGCTCCGCGAGGGCGACCAGCGCACCCCGCAGCACAAGGTCAACCTCGGCGTGCAGCTCCGCACGCGCTTCGGCCTCGACCTCGAGCTCTCGGGCCACTGGGTCTCCTCTACCGTGTGGCGCGAGCAGGACTTCGACCCCGACCGCGGCGTCGTCTACACGTCGTACCCGCTCAACGATTACCTGCTGCTCAACGGCCGTATCGGGTGGCGCGCCCTGCGCGACCGCGTCGAGGTCGGCGTCACGGGCACCAACATCACCAACAACCTCGCGCGGCAACACCCCTTCGGCTCCGCCCTCGGCGCGCGCGTGATGGGCACCCTCACCCTGCGGTACTGAGATGGCGAAGCGCCCCGCAACCATCGCCGCCCTCTCCCTCGCGCTCGCCGCGTGCGTGACCCCGCCCATCGACCGCGGCGCCGACGACGGTTACCCCAACCAGAACGCGCCCATCGGCCGCGTCGAAGGCACCATCCTCTACGAAGGCCCGCCCCCCGCCGTCGACGCCCAGGGCCGACCCGTGGGCCGGGTGGTCCTGCTGCTCTTCCGCGCCGACAGTCCCCCGCCGCCGCAAGGGCTCGCCACCACGGCCCTCTCGGTGCAGACCCTCCCCGCGTCGCTGCTCTTCCAGAGCGTCACGGTCACCTCCGCGCGCACCGTGAGGGCGAGCGTGGCCTTCACCTTCCCCAACATCGGCGCGGCGGGGGAGTACCAGATCCGAGCCTTCCTCTCGAACCGCGAAGACACCGAAGGCTTTCACCCCGTCTACGGCGTGCGCTCGCAGCCCGTGCGCGGAGACGTCGGCGGAGGCGCCGTCGTCGACCCCTCGGCCCCGGTGCCCACCTTCGCGACGATCCCCGTCGGCGCCTTCGTGAACGGCCGCTACGTGCTCCCCGAAGACGGCGCGGTCACCACGGGGGTCACGGTCTTCCTGGGATCGCCCATCACCTCCGATCGACCCGTGTTCCATCTCGATCCGTCACCGCCCATGGGGGGCCAGTCGCTCACCCTCACCCCGGTCGAGCCGCGCCCCGCGCCCGGCCCCGCGGTCGCGACCTGGGCCGCGCGCACGGGCTACCTCGGTAGCGGGTCCGTCGCGATCGAGCTCCCGTCGCAGGTCGGCACCACCGACCCGCTGGCCTTCATAGCCTCGATCCCCACGCTCACCCTCCGCGGCGGGACCCCCGAGGCCGAGCTCGCGCCCTTCCGCGCCGCGGGCGTGACCTTCGACCCGAACCCCATCCCCTTCGCGCTCGGGACGCCCTACCGCGCGACGCACCCCACCCTCCTCGCGCCCAACACCTCGGGCATGGGCCCGCCCGTGGTCACCTTCCCCTGGGTGTTCCCGTTGGTGCTGCTGGTGAAGCTGCACGACCCGACCGCGGCGGAGCGGCGGGTGCTCGCGAGCGCCTCGGCGGACCCGGCCGAGATCACCCGGGTCATCGCCTCTCTCAACCAGCCCGAGCACGCCCCCAACACCGTGCCCACGGTGATCTTCGGGAGCGTCGTGCCCGAGACGGGCCTGCAGGACTTCGCCTCCCTGCTGCGCCCTCCCCCCGCGCCGCCCGTGGTCACGCCCACCACCCGCGTGGTGTTCCCCCCCGTGGCCTTCGAGATCCACGGGCCCGACCCTGCTTCCCAGTGGCGCGCCGTCGTGCCGCGGCTCCCCCTCCCCATCGCGATGTCCCTCGAAGGGCGGCTCCCCCCGGGCTCGCGCTGCGCCGCCCGCGGCCTGCCCGAGGGGCGCTACGGCCTCTACCTCGTCACCGCC
>JAEYZO010000796.1 GCA_023428035.1 Pseudomonadota bacterium
GCGCGAGGAGGGCCGCCGCCACCGCCGCCGCGGGCCTCGGTGAGAGCGCGCTCGCCGCGGCCGCCGACGCCTCGGGCCACATCGCGAGGAGCACCCCCGCGATGAGCACCAGGCCCCCGAGCCAGATCCAGAGCGTGAGCGGGTTCACGTAGGCCTTGAGGTGCGCGACCTTCGTCTCGGGGTTCACCGTGGCCATCATCACGTAGAGGTCCTCGCGCAGCCCGGTGCGGATCGCGACCTCGGTGGTGGGCTGCTCGGGCCGCGCCGTGTAGATGAAGCGCGCGGGGACGAGCAGACCGAGGTCCTCCCCGCCGCGGCGCACGCGCACCCGAGCCTGCACCTCGCGCTTGGTCGCGTCGCGGCTCATCGCGGTGCCCTCGTAGGTGAGCGCGTAGCGGCCCACGGTGAAGCTCGCGCCGGGGGCGAGGGTGGCCTCGGCCTCCTGCCGCCAGCCCGCGCCCACCCACCCGAGGAACATCATGAAGAACCCGAGGTGGACGATGTATCCCCCGTAGCGACGTCGGTTGCGCGAGACGAGCCGCGCGAGCGCCGTGGGGGCCGCCTCGCCCTTGGCCTGCGCGCGCGCCGCGGTGCCCCGGTAGAACTCCTGCGCGACGGCGGCGACGTTGAAGGCCAGCACCGCCACCGCCACCGCGGGGAGGTGACCGTCGATCCACGCGAGGGTGCGGCCGACGTTGATCGAGCCGAGCGAGAGCGGGCCGAGGCGGAGGCGCGTCCAGACGTCGTAGATGGGGTCGACGTGCACCACCGCGGGCAGGCCCACCGCGCGGCCGAAGACCGCGTGCGCGACGCCCGCCGTGAGGCCCGCCGCGACGGGCCCGCGAAAGGCCCTCGCGAGGAGCTTCGGCGAGCCCTTGCGCCAGGGGGTGAGCGTGCCGACCCCGATGAGCGCGAGGAGCACCACGCCCACCGGCGCGAGCCAGGCGTTGTAGAAGGTCGCGCCCACGGTGAGCCGCTCGTCCCAGAGCCACTCGCTCACCTTGGGCCAGGTGGTGGCCACGGCGATGAAGACGCAGATGCCCAGGAGCACCCAGTTGTTCGCGACGAACATCGCCTCGCGCGAGAGCAGCGCGTCGAGCTCCGCGGGCTTGCGCAGGAGCGGGAGGCGCCAGATCACCAGCCCGGCGCCGAGGAGGGCGACGAGGGCCATGAAGTAGACGAAGTAGATCCCGATCTCGCTCTGCGCGAAGGAGTGCACCGACGAGATCAGCCCCGAGCGCGTGAGGAAGGTGCCGAAGATCGTGAGGAAGAACGACGCGATCACCAGCGAGACGTTCCAGACCTTCAAGATCCCGCGGCGCTCCTGGATCATCACCGAGTGCAGAAAGGCCGTGAGCGTCCACCACGGGAGGCACGCGGCGTTCTCCACCGGGTCCCAGGCCCAGAAGCCGCCCCAGCCGAGCTCCTCGTAGGCCCAGAGCATCCCGAGCACGTTGCCCACCGAGAGGAACACCCACGCGAAGAGCACCCAGCGCCGTACGGCCTGCACCCACTCCTGCCCGAGCCGCCCGGTGATGAGCGCGGCCACGGCGAAGGCGAAGGGCACCGCGCAGCCCACGAAGCCCACGTAGAGGCTCGGCGGGTGGATCGCCATGTAGAAGTTCTGTAGCGAAGGGTTGAGCCCCTCGCCCTCGGTGGGCGCCCCCGCGAAGGTCGCCGCGAAGGGGTTGGCCGCCCAGGTCATCAAGACGCCGAAGAAGAGCTGCACGCCCATGAGGGTCGCGATGACCCAGGGCGCGAGCTCCCGCAGGCGCCCGCGCAGCCACAGGACGCACGCGGCCGTGTAGCCCGAGAGGAGGAAGGTCCACCACAGGAGCGAGCCGTCCTGCCCTCCCCACAGGGCCGTGACGAGGTAGGCCGTGGGCATCGAGCGGTCGCTGTAGTGCGCGACGTAACGGATGCGGAAGTCGTGCGAGAGGAACGCGTAGAGCAGCAGCAGCACGTCGAGCGCGACGAGGGCGCAGGTGCCGAGGGCCGACATCCGGGCGGCGCGCAGGAGCCTCGGGGCCGCGCCGCGGCGGTCGACGCCCGCGGTCACCGCGAGGGCGAGCGAGATGGCCGCGCTCACTACGAAGGCGTAGAGGACTCCGGTGCCGAAGGCGGGCACGCCGGCGTCGTAGGGGGCTGTGTTCATGGGGGTCTTCGCGGCGAACCCTAGAGACCTGGAGCCCGCGCGGTCAATCGAGGCCGAGAATTGGGGTTGTGCTCGCCGCGGCCGAGGGAGCATCCAAGACGTCCATTCCCCGCCGTCGCGCCTCGTTCCCGACGCGTGACCCGCGTGGGGTCGACGGAGGATCGTGACCGTGACGAAGGACCTCGTACCCGCTCCCGTCCCCGAGTCCCACAGGCTCTCGCCGCGAACCTCCCACCCGCCGCCGCCGGAGGACGGCATCCACCTCGACGGCCTCGCGCGGGTCGTGGTGAGCGACCTGAGCCCCGAGGTCGACGGGGGCCGCTCCGCCGCGAAGCGCGTGCTCGGCGACACCTTCGCCGTCGAGGTCGACCTCATCATCGACGGCCACGAGCGCGTCGCGGGCTGCGTGCGCTACCGCAAGCTCGGCGACGACCGCTGGCGCGAGTCACCCCTCTCACCGCTGGTGAACGACCGCTGGCGGGGGGAGTTCACCCCAGACTCGGTCGGGGTGTGGGAGTACACCGTCGAGGCCTGGCACGACCTCTTCGCGGGCTGGCGAGCCTTCGTCGAGAAGCGCCTCGCCGCGGGGCAGGACCCCGAGCTCGACCTCCTCGCCGGGCAGGACCTCATCCGCGACGCCGCCTCGCGCGCGCAGGGCGCCGACCGCGACGCGCTCACCCGCTACGCCGCCGCGCTGGACCCCGCGCTCCCCATCGA
>JAEYZO010000805.1 GCA_023428035.1 Pseudomonadota bacterium
GGTTGAGGGCGTGTGCCAGCGCACCGCGCGCGACGAGATGTGCCCCGCGGGGCAGCGCTGCGACGCGGCGCGCGGCTGCGTGGCGATGTCGAGCGCGCAGTGCCGCGGCGCGATGGACTGCGACGACGGCGTGGCCTGCACGGAGGACGTGTGCACGGTGTCGGGGGCCTGCGCGCACACGGCGCAGAACGCCCGCTGCGGGGTGGGCCAGCGCTGCCTCGCGGGGATGGGCTGCGTGGTCGAGGCCGCGTGCTCGGCGGACCGCGACTGCGACGACGGGCTGCGGTGCAACGGGGCGGAGCGCTGCTCGGAGCTCGCGTGCGTGGCGGGTACCGCGGTGAGCTGCGACGACGGCGTGGCGTGCACCGTCGACGCCTGCCAGGAGGCCGGGGAGATGTGCGCGCACACCCCCGACCCGACCTGCATGGGGACGACGGCGCGCTCGGGCTTCTACGACATCGAGGGGATGCCCGTGGCCTACCGCTGCAGCGCCGCGGGGGTGCTCACGGTGGTGGACTTCTCGTTCATGGCGCTGCAGGTGGTGGTGGGGAGCTCGACGCTCACGGTGAACGGGGCGCCGGTGCCGATGACGGGGTCGCTCCCTTCGGGCACGGGCGCCTTCCGGGTGAGCGGGACGATGGCGGGGGACTGCAACGAGCTCTTCACCCTCGACGGGGTCTTCTCGTCGCCTACCCGCTTCACGGGCACCTTCAGCGTGAGCTTCGCGGGGGTCTCCTGCGGGCTCACCGACTGCGCCGAGCGCCGCTGGGCCGTCACCGGCAACGCCCGGATGTGAACCCTCACGCCGCGACGCGGAGCACCACCACCGTCACGTTGTCCCGGGTGCCTCGCTCCAGGGCCTCGTGCACCAGCTCGCGCGCGGCCTCGGGGGCGCTCCGCGTCGAGAGCACCTCGGCGATGCGGGCGTCGTCCATCGACTCGACGAGGCCGTCGGTGCAGAGCAGCACCGCGTCTCCCGGTCGCAGCGAGACCCGCGAGACGTCGACCTCCGTGGGCGGCTTCATCCCAAGCGCCCGCGTGATCACGTTGGCGTGAGGGAACTGCGCCTTGGGCGGCACCTCCATCCCGAGGGCCACCATCTCGGCGTAGAGCGAGTGGTCGCGGGTCACCTGCGAGAGGGTACCTCCGCGCAGGAGGTACACCCGGCTGTCCCCCACGTGGGCCACCACCGCGTCTCGGCCGCGCACCATCACCGCGGCGACGGTCGACCCCATCGAGCGAAGACGTCCGTGCCTCCGCGCGTGGATCTCCCGGTCGGCGAGCTTCACCGCCGTCGCGAGGAGGTTCTCGTCGAGGGCCCTCGCCGGGTCGATCGCGAAGGGCCAGGTGACGTCGTCGTCTCCGTGGTTGCGGGCCACGAACCACCGCAGGGTGTCGGCCGCGATGCGGCTCGCGACCTCGCCGCCCTCGTAGCCCCCCATCCCGTCGGCCACGGCCCACAGCCCGTGGCGACCGTCGTCGACCCAGGCGTCGTCGTTGTTGCTGCGGCGTCCCTGGTGGCTGACCGCGGCGCTCTCGGTGTGCATGGCGTTGCGCTCCTCTCGCGGGGAGAGAGGGCGCGCCGCGTGCCGGAGGTATGTGCGCGAAACCGCTGGGCGAGGGTGGTGTCGTCGCGCCCCAGGTCGCGACGGAGCGTGGGGTGCGCTCACCCCACCGCGCGCTCAGCCCTTGGGGGCCTCGTCGTCGGCGCGGCGCACCGTGATGCGGTCGTCGTTCTTCAGCCCGCGGCGAAAGTTCCGCACGAAGCCGCCGAGCACGTCGCCCATCCAGTTGACCTTCGAGGCGCCGAAGACCACCGCGCACAGGAGCAGGATGAACAGGATCTCGCCGGCGCCAGGGGGTCTCATCGCGGCGGCAGCATAGTCCCCTCGGCGCGCGGGGCGCCACCGCGGGGGGCGCGACCGTGCTACCGGTGTAAGCCCTTATGCAACTCATCGTCGTGCGACACGGAGAGGCCGTCGACCAGGGGGTGGGGATGTCCGACGGGGAGCGCTGGCTCACCGGCCGTGGGCGCCGCACCACCCGCGAGGTCGCGGCCGCGTTGCCCCCCGAGCATCACCCCTACGAGCTCTGGACCTCGCCCCTCGTGCGGGCCACCCAGACCGCGGAGATCATCGCGTCGGTGCTCCGCCTCGACGACAGGGTGTGCGTGCTCCGCGCCCTCGCCACGGGAGACGTCTCCGCCATCCGCGAGGCCATCGACGGCTACGCGGGCCCCGGGCCCCTCATGCTCGTCGGCCACGAGCCCACCCTCTCGGCCCTCACCCGTCAGCTCCTCGGGCCCGGCGCGCGCTGGCCCGGCTACGACAAGTCCGCGGCCTGCGCGATGACCCTCGGCCCCGAGGGCGCGCGCTTCGACTCGCTGCTCAACCCCGACCTGCGCCGCGTGACGAGGCTGCCCGCGTGAGCCGTCCGTTCTTCACCGAGGTGCTCGGCCGCGCCGGGGCCGCCTTCGACCGCGCCATGGTCAACCTCGCCCTCGACCTCGCGCGCAACCCCCGCGCCGAGAACGACGGCGCCGCGCGCCTCGCCACCCTCGACCGGGTGCGCGACGCCTACGCCGACCCGCGGCACCTCTCGCAGCCCGATGGGTTCTTCGCCGCCCCGAGCGCCATCGACCCTACCCAGGCCCGGGTGAGGGCCCTCGCCGACGGGGGCGCGGTGCTCGACCTCGACGTCGCCAGCGCCTTCGCGCCGGTGCACCCCGAACCCGCGCCGGAGTACCTCTCCCACGCGCAGAACGCCCGCGCCCACGCGAGGCTCTGGGCACACCCCACGCCGCGCCCCGCGGTGGTGTGCGTCCACGGCTACCTGGGTGGAACGCTCGGCTTCGAGGAGGCGGCCTTCGACGCGCGACGGCTCTACGCCGCGGGGCTCGACGTGATGATCGCCGTCCTGCCCTTCCACGGCCCACGGATGCCGCCGGGGATGCGCGGGGCCTTCCCGGGGCGGGACCCCTGGCGCACCGTCGAGGGCTTCGCGCAGGCGGTGTACGACCTGCGGGCCTGGCGCGAGTGGCTGAAGTCCCGAGGCGCCCCCCGGGTGGGCCTCTTCGGGATGAGCCTCGGCGGGTACACCTCCTCCCTCCTCGCCACCGTGGACGAGGGCTGGGACTTCGTCGTGCCGATGATCCCCCTGGCCTCCCTGGCCGACGCGTACATGGAGCACCGCGCGGGCCGCCCCGAGGAGCCCCCGGCCTGGGTGCGCCCGCGCATCGAAGACGCCTACCGGGTGGTGTCTCCCTTCGCCCGCCCCCCGCGGGTGGCGCCCGAGCGCGTGCTGGTGCTCGCGGCCTCGGACGACCGCATCACCCCGGTCACCCACGCCCGGCGCATCGCCCGGCACTTCGACGCCAGGGTCGAGACCTTCACGGGGGGACACCTCCTCCAGGTCGGTCGGGCGAGGGCCTTCGGGGCCATGCTGGATTTCTTCGAGAGGCTCCGGGTCATCGCGCCCCGGTGAGCCCTCGGCCTCCGGGGGAGGCTCCTCGCGGCCCCCTTGCGTCGCTCCGAGGGACGTGGCGCCATCGGGGGGATGCACGCCCTGCTGACCGACCGGTACGAGCTCGCCATGCTCGGGGCCTACCTCCGTGAGGGGATCGCGGAGCGGAGGGGCGTGTTCGAGCTCTCGGTGCGGCGCCTGCCGCCGCAGCGGCGCTTTCTTCTCATGGCCGGGCTCGACCGGGTGGTGCGGTACCTCCAGGGCCTGCGCTTCACCGACGAGGAGGTGGCCTACCTCCGTCAGGCGCCGGGCCTCGCCGACGTGATGACCGAGGCGATGGAGAACTACCTCCGGGAGTTCCGATTTCGGGGCGACCTCGACGCCTTCGTCGAGGGCGAGGTGGCCTTCGAGGGGGAGCCCCTGCTCCGGGTCGAGGCCTCGCTGGCCGAGGGGCAGTTGCTGGAGACCTTCCTCCTGGGGGTGTTCAACGCCGAGACCCGGGTGGCCTCCAAAGCCGCGCGGGTGGTGCTCGCGGCGGGGGGGAGGCCCGTGTACGAGTTCGGCGCGCGGAGGAGCGACCCCCTGGCGGCGCCCTGGGCGGGCAGGGCGGCCTATGTGGCGGGCTGCGAGGCGACGAGCTGCGAAGAGGCCGGGATGCGCTTCGGGGTCCCCGTGGCGGGGACCATCGCCCATAGCTACGTGCTGGCTCACGTCGACGACGGGGAGGAGGCCGCGTTCCAGCGCTTCGCCGAGGCTTTTCCGCAGGGGACGACCCTGCTGGTGGACACCTATGACACGCTGCGGGGGGCGCTCCGCGCGGCGCGGGCGGGGGCGAGTGTGCGAGCCGTGCGCATCGACTCGGGCGACCTCGCGGCGCTCTCGCGGGACGTGCGTCGGATCCTCGACGCGGCGGGCCGGCCCGAGGTGAGGGTGGTGGCGAGCGACGACCTCGACGAGTACCGGATCCGGGCCCTGGTGGAGTCGGGCGCGCCCTGCGACGCCTTCGGGGTGGGGACGGCCATCGCGCTCACCCCCGACGCGCCCTCGCTGGGGGCGATCTACAAGCTGGTGGAGATCGAGGACCGGCGCGGGGTGCGGGTGCCGGTGGGCAAGCGCTCGCCGGGCAAGCCCAGCACGGCCGGGGCGCGGCAGGTGTGGCGCCGCTACGCCGACGCGGGGACCTTGCTGGAGGACGTGGTGGGCAGGGCGGACCCCGCGGCGGAGGGGGCGGTGGAGGGGACGCCGATGCTGGCTCCGGTGATGCGCAGGGGGA
>JAEYZO010000811.1 GCA_023428035.1 Pseudomonadota bacterium
GACCGGGACCGTCCCCTTGCGCTGGCCGCACTCGCCCCCGATGCCGCTCAGGGTCGCCTGCGCGCACGTGGTCGGCGCGGCGCTCCCCCACGGGTACTCCCGGCCGTCGGCCCCGCGCGCGGCGTACTCCCACTCGGCCTCGGTGGGGAGGCGGCCGCCGATGAAGGCGCAGTAGGCCGTCGCGGAGTGCCAGTCGACGCAGTTCATGGGGTGCTGCGCGCGGTCGGGGCGCACGCCGTTGCAGAGCGGCGCCCACTGCGCCGCGGTCGCCGTGGTGTAGTTGCGCGAGAGGATCGTCCCCTCGGGGGGCGGGCACACGCCCTGGTCGGCGCAGCGGCGGTAGGCCGCGACGGTGACCTCCGTGCGGTCCATGCAGTACGGGCTCAGGCGCACCGCCACCTGCGGGTGCTCGTTCGTCCCGCCCTCGCCCATCGGCGAGCCCATCTGGAAGACCCCCCCTGGCACGAAGGCCATCCCTGGCGGGCACGCCCCGCGGGTGGGCGCCCCAACGTTGCCGTAGCCCCGCGGCGCCACGGGGACGGGCGCGGGGTCGACCGCGGTGCCCATCACCCCGCCGACGGTCCCTCCGCGCGGCGCCACCGTCGGGGGCGCGTCGAAGTTGGGCTGCGGGTCTCCGGGGTTGCAGCTCGCGGCGTCGACGCAGATGCACGCCTGCTCCGACGGCCTCCAGTCGAAGCCGTCGACGCAGCAGTGACTGCGGGTCCAGTGCTCGCCGTCGGGGCATCGACGGCGAGGCTGCGCGCCAGCGGTGGGTGAGAGAGCGGCGAGGAGCAGCGCGGCCGCGGCGGCGCGCGCGTACGAGTGCGACACGTTGGATATCCTCCGAAGCCCGACCGAGGGGTCGAACTACGCAGAGGTTCTCACGCCACCGGGGGCGGCCTCAACGCCGCGCCGGGGCGAACTCACCGGGCGCCGCCGTCGCCGCACACGCTCACCGCGGGGTTCCGGGAGCACGCGAAGTCCATGCAGTCGGTGAAGCTGTTGCAGTCGTTGTCGACGCCGTCGCCGCAGGCCCCGTTGGTGGCCTCGGGGCCGCGGCACGCGCAGCCGGCGACGTAGCCCCCGCAGCGGCCGACGCACGAGCAGTTGCGGTCGACGCAGTCGGTGTAGCCGTCGCAGTCGTTGTCGACCCCGTCGCCGCACTCGGTCACGCTGGCCTCGGCGCCCGAGGGCACGCAGCCCGTGTCGACGCGCGCCACGTCGGGCACCGCGCCGTCGCGGCAGAGGGTGACCGCTGACGAGAGCGAGCAGTTGAAGTCGTTGCAGTCGACGTAGCCGTCGCAGTCGTTGTCGACGCCGTCGCTACAGCGGGCGTTCGAGTCTTCGCCCCCGGTGGGCGTGCACGCCGGGCCGGCGTCGCGCGGGCAGAGGGTGACCGCGGGGTTGCGCGAGCAGTTGAAGTCGTTGCAGTCGACGTAGCCGTCGCAGTCGTTGTCGACGCCGTCACCGCACTGGGCGTTGGTGTCCTCGGCGCCGGTGCGGGCGCACGCGTCGGGGGGCCCCGCGTCGCGCACGCACACGGTCACCCCCTCGCGCGCGGAGCAGTTGTAGTCGGCGCAGTCGGTGACGCCGTCGCAGTCGTTGTCGACGCCGTCGACGCACTGCCCGTCGGTGTCTTCGCCGCCGGTCACCACGCAGGCGTCCGCGGGGCGACGGTCGATCGGCGCGGGGGTGTCCGTGGGCGTCGGCGCGTCCTGCGCGACGGGGAGGTCCTCCACCGCGGGCGCGTCCTGCGCCGCGGGGGTGTCGTCGGTCACCGCGTCGACCCCGCCGCCGGCGTCGAGGCCTCCCGCGTCGACGCCCGTCCTCGAGTCCGTGGGGCCGAGGTCCGAGGGCGACCCGGCGTCGACGCTGGCGCCGGCGTCGGTGCTGCCCGTCATGGTGGTCGTGGTGCCCCGGGCGCCTCCGCACGCCGAGAGCATCGAAACCACGACCGCGAGCACGGACCACCGACCGACCTTCCTGGGGCTCATCGCCGCGGAGCGTTAGCACTGATCGGGGCCGGGCACGAAGCCGACGGCGAGGCATTCCCCGCCCCGGGTCGGGTACCCTGGGCGGCCCGCGAGGTCTGACCATGCCCACACCGACCGCATCCATTACGGCGCGACCGAAGCCCCCTGACGGTCGCTACCTCATCACGGGCGCAGGAGGCTTCATCGGCGCGCACCTCTGTCAGCGCCTCCTTGACGAGGGCCGCGAGGTCGTCGCCGCGGACCTCTCGTCGCCGAAGGAGCTCCCGAACGGCGCGACCTTCGCGCGGCTCGACCTGCGCGACCGGAAGTCCGTGCGGCGCGCCGTCACCCTGAGCGGCGCGACCCACGCGGTGCACCTCGCGGCGAAGGTAGGCGACTGGGGCTCCCGCGAGGACTTCGAGGCCGTCAACGTCGCGGGCACCCGCGCCGTGCTCGACGCGCTGCGCGAGGCGAAGGTCTCTCGCGCGGTGCACCTGTCGTCCATCGCGGCGATGGGCTTCGACGCGGGCTCCGTGGCCGACGAGCGGGTGGGCCCCATAGCCGAGAGCGACCCCTACTCCGCGACGAAGGCCGGGGGAGAGCGCGTGGCGCGGGAGTTCCAGGCCAAGGGCGCGCCGCTCACGGTGATCCGCCCGGGGGACGTCTACGGCATCGGGAGCGTGCCCTGGGTGCTGCGCCCGCTGCAGCTCCTCAAGCGTCGGCAGATGCTCCTGGTCGACGGCGGCCTCGGGCACTTCGCGCACGTGCACGTCGACAACCTCGTCGACCTCATCGTGCTGGGGCTCACCGACCCCCGCGCAGTGGGCGAGGTCTTCATCGGCACCGACGGCGACCACGCGTGCACCATCGGGTCGTACTTCACGCGCCTGGCCGAGGTGACCGGGCTCCCCCGCCCGAGCCTCTCGGTCTCTGAGCGCAACGCGAAGCGCATCGCGACGGCGGTCGAGGCGGTCTGCCGCCGCGCGCGGCTCACGCCGCCCGTCACCCGCGCGGCGGTGGCGTTCGTGCTCCGCAAGGGGTCATTCTCCATCGACAAGGCGCGCGAGGTGCTTGGATGGACCCCGCGGGTCACGCTGCCCGAGGGGCTGGCGGAGATCGGCGCGCATTACGGACCGAGGGTGCGATGAGCAAGCGGGTGGACGTAGGCGACGGCGAGGGCCGAGGGTTCGTGGTGTGCGTCGACAGCGGCGGCGACGAGGCCGTCACCCGCGTCGAGCGCGCCCCCGCCCGGCGGGACGACTGCGACGAGCGCTTGAGGGTGTACGTCGGCGCGCGGGAGCTGCCGATGTCTCCCCTCGCGGTGATCGCCGCCGCGGCGCTGCGGGAGGGGCATCGGTCGACCTTCGAGCTGGGGGTGACGGCGCTCACGGCGCTGCGCGGCGCCGACGGGAGGGTGACCGTGCCGCTCCCGGCGCCGGTGCTGGGCCCGCGCGAGATCGAGGCCCGCGCCGCGGTCGCGGCCTCGCTCGGGCTGCGCGAAGGCGACCTCGACCCCGAGCTGCCCATCACGGCGGGGTCCTGCGGTACGTCTTCGCTGCTCGTGCCCGCGGCGCTGCACGCGGTCGGCGACGCGAGCTTCTCGCCCGACGCGTTCCGCGCGGTGATCGAGAAGGCGCGGGTGCTGGGCGCGCTGGTGTTCGGGCTCGACGGAGACGTGATCGTCGCGCGCTGGCTCGCCCTCGACACGCCCCCGCTCGCGGACCCGGGGGCGACGATGGCGACGGCCTGCGCGGCGGTGCTGCTCGCGAGGGCGGGCAGGCTCCCCATCGCGGTGGTCACGGCGGAGCACGGCGACGCCTTCGGGTCGTCGAGCGACACGCAGCCCGTGGCCATCCACGGCGCCGCGCCGGCGGGGGACGTCTCGACGGTGTACCGCGCCCGCGCGCGGCACTGGACCCCCGCGGGCCGCAGCGCGCGGGTCGAGGTCACCGTGCGCGGCGCGGGCCGACGCGACGGAGACGTGGCGGTGAGCGCGCTCGCGCGGGTGGGGTAGCCGCGGGCCGTTGTCCCCCTCCCCTCGACGCGGGTACAACCGCTGCCCTCATGTCGCTCTCTGGAAAGACCCTGTTCATCACCGGCGCGAGCCGCGGCATCGGCCTCGCGATCGGCCTGCGCGCCGCGCGCGACGGCGCCAACGTCGTGATCGCCGCCAAGACCGCCGTCGCCCACCCCAAGCTCCCGGGCACGATCTACACCGCGGCCGAGGAGATCAACGCCGCGGGCGGCAAGGCCCTCCCGCTCGTGGTCGACGTGCGCTCCGAGGAGAACGTGCTCGCGGCCGTGGCGAAGGCCGTCGAGACCTTCGGCGGCCTCGACATCCTGGTGAACAACGCGAGCGCGATCAGCCTCACCAGCACGCTGCACACCCCGATGAAGCGCTACGACCTGATGCACCAGGTCAACGTGCGCGGCACCTACCTCTGCAGCCAGGCCGCGCTCCCCCACCTCTTGAAGGCGAAGAACCCGCACATCCTCAACCTCGCGCCGCCGCTCAACATGGAGGAGCGCTGGTTCGCCCCCCACGTCGCCTACACCATGGCGAAGTTCGGCATGAGCATGTGCGTGCTGGGCATGGCCGGGGAGTTCCGCGACGAGGGAGTGGCGGTGAACGCCCTCTGGCCCCGCACGGCCATCGCGACGGCGGCGGTGCAGAACCTCCTGGGCGGAGACGAGGTCGTCGCGGGCTGCCGCACGCCCGAGATCATGGCCGACGCGGCGCACGCGATCCTCACGAAGCCCTCCCGCGAGTGCACGGGGAACTTCTTCATCGACGAAGACCTCCTCCGCGCCGAGGGCGTGACCGACTTCGAGAGGTACGCGGTCACGCCGGGCGCCGAGCTCGTGCCTGACTTCTTCGTCTGACCGCGGCTCGCGCCGCTCCCCCCGCTGATACAGTCGCCCCCTTCGCTCATGGGGACGCCCGCTGAAGAGCTGATCGCCCGGTGGACCTCCACGGGCCGCGCCCGAGTCTCCCACGACGGCGCGGTCACCCTCGCCGAGCGGCAGGGCCTCGCGCTCCTCCAGAAGCTCCGCCGCGCCTACGACTGGATCGCCGACGCCGCCCTCACCACCCCCTTCGACGACCTCGAGCTCGGCCCCGCCCGCGCCGTCGGCCGAGGCCCGCGGCCGCTGCAGGTGCACGACGGCCGCGCGTGGTGCTCGTTCGTCCTCCTGCCGCTCCTCGCGCTCGTCACCCGGCAGCGCGTGCTCATCGTCGGGGGCCCCGGCCGCGGTAAGACCTCCGTCGCCACCCTCATGGCCATGCTCGCCGGGCACGAGCCCGTCGAGGTCCGCCGCGCCGTGCAGCGCGGTCACCCGCAGCTCACGGTGAGCGACCTCCTGGGCGCCCCCTTGCCCAGCGAGCTCATCAAGGCCACCGCCAGCGAGGGCGTGCGCGTCGCGTGGCGCCGCTGGCTCACGATGCGCGTCAAGGTCATCGACGAGTACAACCGCATCCCGACGAAGACCCAGTCGGCGCTCCTCTCGCTCATGGCCGAGGGCTGCGCCGAGGTCTTCGAGCAGGTGATCGAGACGGGCCCCTCGTCCTGGTACCTCACCGCCAACGACGACCTCGGCGGGGGCACCTTCGAGGTCATCGAGGCACTGCGCGACCGCGTCGACGTGGTCGTGCGCTGCGCGCCCTACAGCGGGCGCCTCCTCGAAGCCCTCGCCGACCGCGTGGGGCAGGGCCGCGGGCCCGAGGCCGCCATCCCGAGAGACATCGTGCTCAGCCCCGCCGAGCTCGACCGCGCCGAGGCCGAGGTGCGCGCCGTGCCCGTGCCCCCCGAGGTCCTCGACGCCCTGGGCTTCTTCGCGGGTCAGCTCGACTTCTGCGGCCGCGCCTCCCAGCGCCTGGAGTTCAAGAACAAAGACACCCTCCACGTCGCCGGCCGCCGCGTCGCGCAGGTCTGCACCGAAGACTGCCCCCTCGACAAGACCGAGAACCTCTGCAGCCAGACCGAGGCGGGCGTCTCGGCCCGCGCGTACCAGTCGCTCCTGCTCATGGCCAAGGCCCTCGCGTGGTTCCGCGCCGAGCCCGCGGTCTCCCTCGCCGACGTGCGCGCGGTGCTCCCCTGGGCGCTCCACGACAAGGTGCGCCCCAACGCCCAGAGCGGCTTCTTCATGAAGTCCGAGCACCGCGTGCTCCTCACCGACCGGGTGTCGTGGTTCCACCAGATGTTCGACCACGCGATGACCCAGCGGGCGGCCTACGCCCGCGCCCGCGAGCCCGTCGAGCGCGCCCGCGTCGCCCTCGCCGAGCTCCCCCGCATGACCGACGCCCAGGTCGAGCGCCAGGCCGAGTCGCTCCGCGCGCAGATGGGCGCCCTCTCGCAGATGGGAGAGCTCAACGCCCCCGTCTGCGCCGACCTCCTGCTCCTCAAGAGCCTCCACGGCAGGTGCCAGCGCGCCCTCGCCGAGCGCAGGGAGGGCCGCGGGTGAGGTCTCCCCTCGACGCCCTCACGGCAGACGCCCTCGCGCGCGCCGCGGCGCAGACCGCCCGCTTCAACGCCGCGGCCTTCACCGAGCTCGCCGCCTCGCGCGGGGCGGCCCTCTGGCACACCACCCGCGACGAGGCCCTCCTGCGCTCGTACCTCGGCCTCCTCGCCGAGCTCGTCGCGATGGGCTGCGCGCCGCGCTCCGCGGGGGCGCACGACTCGCTCCTCTCGCTCGTGATCGTCGACCTCGCGCCCTCGCGCCTCGGCGCCCTCCCTCCCCCGGCGCGGCCCCACGCCCTCGCCCTCGCGTGGAACCTCGGCGAGGGCCTCCTCCGCGAGCCCGCGTGGATGAACCGCTACGCCGCCGCCCGCTGCGCGCAGCTCACAGAGCTGCCCTCCCTCGCCTCGCAGCTCGCCGCGGTGCTCGACCCGGTGCTCGCCCCGCGCCCGCCCTCTCGCTGGGC
>JAEYZO010000896.1 GCA_023428035.1 Pseudomonadota bacterium
CCACAGGACGCGGCGAAAGTGGTGCGGCACGGATCTCCGCAGGGTCGAGTCCGCACGCGTCGCGAGCGAGGAGCTCGCTGCGGTGGCCCACGTCGGTAGCGCGATCGACCTCGCGGCGCGGCGCGGGTCCGACCGACGGGACCTCACGCCCCAAGGCTGGCAGACGACGCACGTCGAGTACCTGGACGCCCTCTTCGAGCTCATCGACGAGCAGTGCCCGCCCGGACGTGGCCCGTCGTCGATCGAGAGGCCCTTCTTGCCGCAGTCTGCGTCGCGGTGTCGCTCGTGCAGTCCACCACGGCGTCGGAAGTGGCAGAGCTGTGCGACCGGCACGGCGTGATGAACCCTGTCGGGAACCACACCCCGCTGCACCCCTCGCGGCACCGCCACGCACGCAACCGGCTGCTGCTGGCACTGCGACTGCAATCACTGGAGCCGGGGCTGTCCCTGGCGAGCCGACTCGAGTTCCGGCTCGCGTCCTCGATGCCACGTGCGCCGCTCGACGACGAGAAGCGCGTCGACGGCCGCGTCCGCCCGACCGGTCGTTGGCCGGCGCACGGCTGGGTACCGCCGACGATGTGGCCAGGCGTGCTGGACCACGTCGGTCTTGCATCGCGTCCGCATGCCCGCGCAGCGCTGTCGCTCGCACTGTCGAAGGTCGGCTCGAACGCGCCGCTCCGCGCGATCGCCGTGAGCCTCGGGCTTCCGGGGTGGATCGCCGACCACGTGGCCCGGGTGTTCGTAGGAACCGACCTGCGGGCGGTGTCCGATGCGCTCGAAGACCTCTTCTCCCGGCTGGAGGCGAAGCCGCCACCCATCGACTACGCGCAGCGCGTCATCATCGGCCGCGAGCGTGCGCCCTTCGGCGCGGCGGTCGAGCAAGCGCTCCTCGCTCAAGACCTCGAGGTCGACACAGGCGCCCGTGACACCGCTGCCGTGCAGCTATGGGCCGCCTACACCGGATCGTCGACGACGTACTGCCCGTGGGCGCCACGGCAGACGGAGCCCATGCTCCCGTGGTTCGTTCACCGCATCGACCTCCTCGCCCAGGCGTACGTCGCCTTGCCCCACCGACCTCGCGAGCCGCTCGTGTGGGCTCCACCTTGAAGCGGTGCCGTCGACCCCTTGGGTGTCGTCCGCCCCGTCTCGTCGACGGCCGACGCCTTTCCGCAGAACTCGTCCTTGCACATCGACAAGCTCCGGCGCGCGGTCGCGGACATGCGATGGTCGACGAGCCCGCACCCACGCGCCACCGTCTTCGCAGACGGCCAGTACTGCGTGGAGGACGACGCCGGCTGCTACAGACCCATGCCCGTCGTCGCCGATGCCGTGCGTCGTGTCCTGTGCGGAGCGGGCCTCGGCGCGCTGCGAGATGCACCGGTGCTGCGTTCCTGGATCGGGTTCACGACGCACACTGCTGGTGAGGGCGCGGACTGGGAATCATCGCTCATAAACTCATAAAGCGAGCCAATCCGGAAGGCAAGACTATGCCGCCAAGGCGGTCCGAATCGCAACAGGTAGCGAAATCGCGGTTGCGGCAGGTCGGATAAACGCCGCCCCGTCGGGGTAGTTCGACAATTGAGTCGCGATCATGAGAATCTCTTCCGGCGATGTTAGGCGAGACATTATTCGGACATACACGTCACGAACCGCCCAGCGGTTATGCTCGGTGCCTAGAACCAAGATCCGGTTCATGCAAAGAGCTCGAATCTCAGGCTCACTAGAGATCCCAAACACTCGTTCGAGAAATAGCGCGGCGGAGTCGGTCCACGAGAAAGGCTGACCGCCTTCGCTCACTTGGTCGAATCGCCGTATCACCTGCGCGAATCCTGTGGGCCCGGCTGCGCGAACCGCCGCAAGTACAGGTGGCGTTACGCTTGGCAGGAATGTTCTGACGAAGATCTCGTCAGATAGGTTCTCGAGAAGAAAGCGCAGCAGGGCCGCGGCCGCCCCCGGTTCACCCGCCGCAACCTTCTCCGATAAGACTTGAGCGTGCTCTACCGGTAGCGCGAGGTCTGTGCCGGGCGCCGACAAAGCGCGCAGGTCATTAGCGAGCGCTTCCATCGAGGGATATCGATCAGCCGGTTCATCGGCTAGGGACCTCGCAACTATGTACTTGAACCGATCTGGCACCAGTTCAATCTTCGCGGCTGGCCATGGCACCTTCCGGGTGAGGCACTCGTATAGCACCCGACCTAGAGCGTAGACGTCGGCCGAAGGACCCACGTCATGGGCATCCGACCACTGCTCGGGTGCCATGTAGGCCAGAGTACCTAGCGCTGCGCCGGTCATTGTAAAAGTCGTGCTATCAGAATTGATGTCGCGGCACAGTCCAAAATCCGAGAGCACCCACGCTCCCGCAAGCGAAAGGATGTTCTCCGGTTTCACGTCGCGATGGATTACGCCCTGCGCGTGCGCGAAGCTGAGCGCGTCCGCGATGGTCAATATCACCGCGATGCTCTCGGCCTCGCCGATGAATCCCCAAGGATCCGATAGCCAGTCGCGGAGCGAGCGCGTCGCAAATGGCATTACGTACCACGGTGGCGATTCGTCGAAATTCGATGCGACAATTGGCATTATCCCGGGGTGGACCAGCGAGGACTGGGCACGAACTTCGCGCTGAAACCGCCGAATGTCGTCGCGTCGGGCCTCCTCCTGTGGGGTCTGCAGGAGGAACTTAAGCGCGTAGATCTCGTCAGAGCCCTCTAGTCGGGCCTCCCAGACTTCCCCCTGCCCATGTACGGCGACCCGTCGCGTACGGGTGAAGCGTTGAGCAGGCCGTGCGGTCCGCGAGCCCCACGCGTCTCCCGCACTACCCCACGGATCTGTCATGCCTGAGAAGATAGCGGCACGAGTGTCCATCTACCGGGACAACGCGCGCGAGCAGGCAGGCGCAACGCTGGTTGGCAGCATGCCGACGCCGAGCAACACCGGCGGTCAGGCGTCCGGCCCCTCGTCCCACTCCCTCTGCCGAGCGTTCGATCTGCTCAGTCACGTTCACGACTTTCGGAGCGAGGCTTGTCAGTGACGTTGCTAAACGCGATCGCGAGCCGCCGGAGGGCGCCGTGCCACGGCGTCGAACTCAAGTGGGACGGTCCTGTCGAGCATGGCCTGACCCTGAGACTCGACACCGGCGTTCGGGCCGGGCGGGAGGAGGCCGCATGGTCGGTACGGACGTAGCAGCCGAGGGTGTCGAGCTTGTGGTCGACCTCCGAGTGACCGTCGCGAGACTCACGGGTCGGCCTCCGCCCCGACCGCGGCTTGCGCCGCGGTGAGCATGCGGACGACTTCGAACTCCGTCCGGGCGAGTGCCTCGTGGGAGGCGCCAGGCCTCAAGCGACTCAGACGCTCGAGGACCTGGTCGTCGTTGAGGCCGCGCACCCAGTGCTCGAGCATCGACGGGTCGGGCTTGCTCGGGTGCAACGCCAAGATCTCCGGAAGGCTTCGGCGGCCCATCTCGACTGCGATGGCGCGGCGTCCTCGCGCGCGTGCTGAGTCGCTCGTGCCTGCAGCGATGGCCGCGCGTTCGTCGAGGTGACCGACGTCGGTCACGAAGGTGGCGGGCGGCGGGTCGATGTCGTCGTGCTCGCCAGTGACAAGAACGGGGATTGCGACGCGGCGCACCCAGTCCGCGACGTACTCGAGCTCGTCGACGAGCAGCTTCCACTCGCCGGTGTGTGGGCGGTGGATCGCGATGCTTGCCCAGATGTCGAGGAGCACGACGTGCCCGCGGGGTATCGAGGCGAGGGTCTGTCCGACTTGAGCCGGTTGAGCCGTCGGCGGCGAGATGACGAGCCCTGGTACTGGCTCCCAGGTGTGAACCCGCGCGACTTGGGTCGCGGTCACCGCTGGCATGCGGTGCTTGGCGAGGTTGCTGTGGGCGGCGAGAACACGGAGCGGGTGCTCGGCAGGTTCTCGTCGGTGGTATGGCTGGAGGGTTCGCATCCTGTACAGCAGCTCGCTGCCGGCGAGCAGGGGTGGCGGAGCGCTCTTCTTGCGGCTCTGTACCCACTTATCGAAACCAGCCGCGGTCTCGTGCGCTGGCATCTCAACGGACCGCTGCTCTGCCTCCGTGAGACGCCGCTTGGTGGAAGCGTCCACCTCCGCGAACAGCGTGTGCTCAACAGCTGCGCGCAGCGTGGTCAGGGCGTCGGCCGTGCAGAGCGCAATGGCGCGGGCCAGCGGACGTACGGCGGCGACACGCGTGTGAATCAGGCCCGCCTCGTGCACGTCGTGCAACTCGATCGTATCACCATCACGCGTGTGCGCGAGCACGAGTTCGCCGACCTGGCCGATCAGGTCGTCGGCGTGCGCGAGCGTCGCGACCCTAGCCCGCGCGCGGC
>JAEYZO010000936.1 GCA_023428035.1 Pseudomonadota bacterium
GCCGAGGAGAGCGCGGGAGAGGTCTCCGAGCGCGGGCGACGCGAGGGAGAGCGCGACGAGCGCGCGCGCGAGTGGAGCCGCGAGGAGCGTGGCCGCGGCGGGAGCGACGAGGCACAGGAGGGCCAGCGCGGCGTGGGAGCGCACGATGGCGTCGCGGGCGCTCCAGCGGCGACGGGCGAGGGCTCGGCCCGTGAACGCGGCGCCGACACCCAGCCCCAGGAGCACGCCCGCGACGGTCCCCGACTGCGCGAGGGCCGTGCTGCCGAGCATGGGGCGCAGGAGCCGCGCGCCCATCACCTCCGCCGCGAGGGTGGCGCCGCCCGAGACCACGGTGAGCAGCGCGAGGGCGCCGGGGTTCTGCGCGAGGGTGCTCTCGGTCGTGGTGGGCGCGGCGGTGGTGGGCGCGCGCGAGGGGCGGGTCATCGCGGGGGGAGCGTCAACGCGGTCGGGCGCGGTCTGTTCCCTCGGCGGGGGGCAGGGTGCCGGCCGCGCGCTCGAGCACGCGGATCAGCTCGTCGCGGCGGCCTCCCCCGGGCCAGACGCCGTTGTTGTGTCGCAGCGCTCCCAGGATCTGCACCATCTCGTCGCGCACCTCGGCCAGGGCCTCGGGCCTCGCGCGGGAGAGGTCGACGAGCTGCGCCAGGGCGCGGAGGAGGTTCTCCTGGCGGCGCTGCTCGTTCTGGTTCTGCACGAAGAGGGTGACCACCGCGAGCGCGACCCCGGCGCCCATGAGCCCGAGTAGCAGGCGGGGGAGGGCCGTGTCGAAGGCCAGGCGCACCGCGAGCACGAGGCCCACCAGCACGGCGAGCACGCGGAGCACCACGGCCCAGCTCCCCTCGCGGCGGATCTGCGAGAGGGCCTCGTCGCGCATCGCGTCGATGACCACCGCGCGGCCCGTGGTGCCCGAGCCCGAGGGGAGCCGCGAGGGGCGAGGTTCGGTGAGCGGGCGGTCGAGGGCGCTGAGCAGGTCGTCGCCGGAGAGCGAGGCGGGGGCCTCGGCGCTCGCGTCGCGGCCCCGCAGCGCGCCCATCGTGTCGGGCAGCTCGAGGGTGCCGTTGAGGGTCGACGTGGCGGCGCTCGTCGGGGGCGGCGCCTCGGGACGGCGCTCGGCGGGGGAGGTCTCGTCGGGGGCGCTCATCGCGGGCGCTACCCTAACAGATCCCGCGCGACGACGGGATCGGGCCGGGTGTATGGTCGCCGCCGTGCCGCGGGCGAGCGTCCTCATCGTCGACGACGAGCCGAACATCCTGCACGCGGTGAAGAACGCGCTGCGCCTCGAGGGCTACGAGACCGACACCGCGGCCGACGGCGCGGCGGCGCTGGAGCGCCTCGGGTCGCGCACCTACGACCTGGTCTTCATCGACGTGCAGCTCCCGAAGCTCAACGGGCTCGAGGTGCTGGAGCGCGCGCGGGCGCAGGGCGTCGAGACCCCCGTGGTGATGATGTCGGGGCACGGCACCATCGAGACCGCGGTGCAGGCCACGCGCCTCGGCGCGAGGGACTTCATCGAGAAGCCGCTGTCGACCGAGCGGCTCCTCCTCGCGGCGCAGCACGCGCTGGAGTTCACCCGCCTCACGGACCACATCCGTGAATTGGAGAGCGCCCTCGGCGCGACCGGCGGGCTCCTCGGCGACAGCGCCGTCATGCGCGACCTGCGCGAGAGGGTGCGCCTCGCGGCCTCGGCCAAGGCCCCGGTGCTGGTCACGGGCGAGCGGGGCACGGGCAAGGAGCTCGTGGCGAGGGCCGTCCACGAGGGCTCGAAGCGCGCCTCGCAGGCGATGGAGAAGCTCAACTGCGCGGCGGTGCCGCACGAGCTCATCGAGAGCGAGCTCTTCGGCCACGAGGCCGGGGCCTTCACCGGCGCGGCGCGGCAGCGCGCGGGCAAGTTCGAGCGCGCGTCGGGCTCGACGCTCTTCCTCGACGAGGTGGGCGACATGCCCGCGCCGATGCAGTCGAAGCTCCTGAGGGTGCTGCAAGAGGGCGAGGTCGAGCGCGTGGGAGGGGCGAAGACCCTCAAGGTCGACGTGCGCGTGGTGGCCGCGACCAACCGCGACCTCGAGGCCGACGTCGCCGCGGGGCGCTTTCGCGCGGACCTCTACGACCGGCTCAACGTGGTGCCGATCCGGCTGCCCCCGCTGCGCGCGCGCAGAGACGACATCCCCGCGCTGGTCGACCACTTCCTGCCCGCGGCGTGCAGGGCCAACGACCGAGCGCCGAGGGCGATGACCGCGGGCGCGAGGGCGCTCCTGATGCGGTACCCCTTCCCGGGCAACGTGAGGGAGCTGAAGAACCTGGTCGAGCGCCTGGTGATCCTCACGCCGGGCGACACCATCGACGAAGACGCCGTGCGCGCGGCGCTCCCCGCGGGGGCCGTCTCGGGCGCGCCCGCGGGCTCGCGCGACGGGCACTGGGCGCCGGGGGTCGCGCTCAAAGACATCCTCGAGGCCGCGGAGCGCGACGCCGTCCTGCGCTCGCTGGAGCACCACAAGGGCAACGCCACCCACGCCGCGCGGGACCTCGGGCTCGAGCGCTCGCACTTCTACAAGAAGATGCGCGCCCTCGGCGTCCGCCGCCCCGGCGCGCACGACGCCGACGAGGACGACGAGCCGTGACCCGCGCCCCCGCCACCCTCGCGCTCGCCCTGCTCGTCTCCAGCGCGGGATGCGGCGACGACGCGACCCCCACGGGCCCCAACGACTACGCCCTGGTGAACCCCGCCCCCATCCCGCAGACCCTCACCGCGGGCGAGCGCGTGCGCGTGCTCATCGTGCGCCGGCAAGACCGCCTCGGCGCCGACCGCCGCGGCGTCGCCTGCGGGATGACCACCCTGCTCTTCGACGTCACCCAGTCGGCCCCGAACCCCCCAGCGGCCATCGACAACGCCAACGACTGCCGCTTCTACGGGAGCGACCCCACGCAGAGCTTTCCGCGGCAGAGGCAGGTGTGCGCGGGGGCCATCAACGTCTCGTCGGGGGCGCTCATGCAGACCGTGGGCTTCTGCCCGAGCGGGTCGAACCCCGCCCTCGACGTCGACTTCGCCACCTGCGGCGACCTGGGCTCCACCCGCATGGGCACCCTCTCCAGCATGGACGAGGGCGTCGAGGGCGACGCGGTCACCGACCTCATGGCCCGCGTCGAGCTGCCCACCGCGCCGACCATCACCAGCCCGAGCTCGCTCCCGGTCACCACCTGGCCCGAGAGCGGCGACCTGGAGCTCGCCTGGACCAGCGACGGAGCGACCAGCGCGATGGTGCGCCTCGCGCCCGCCGAGGGGGGCGACCCGGCGAGCCTCCCGGTGATCGTCTGTACGCCGTCGCGCAACGGCCGCGCGAGGGTCTCGCAGGAGATCATCGCGCAGGCGATGTTCCGCGCGCGCGACGTGCGGGTCGAGGTGTGGAGCTACCGCGACCTCGAGGCCACCGCCGAGGGCGGCACCCGCTACCGCGTCGTCGGCGCCATGGGCTCCAGCGTCGTGCTCCAGGGACGTCGATGACCGTGATCCGCCGAAGCGCACTCGCCCTCTCGCTCTCGCTCTCTCCCCTCGCCGCCCTCGCGCAGCCCGCCGCGCCGCGGCCCTCGATGCCGCCGCTGCCGCCCACCGCGCCGTCTCCTCCGGGGGCCGCCACCCAGCCCGCGGGGGGCTCCACCGAGACGGGCTTCACCTTCGGCTCCTACGGCCGCGTGGGCGTCGCGAGCGACCTGCGCGGCCGAACCGGGCGCCCCGCCAACATCGTCGCCTTCGGGCCCCGCACCGACGCGCCCAGCTACGCCGAGGTGCAGTTCGCCTACGACGGCCGGCTGCGCGCGGCCCGCTGGCGCGCCGTCATCACGCTCGCGATGAACGAGCAGCTCTTTCACTTCAACGGCAACTTCGACGGCGCCTTCGCCGTGCGAAACCTCTACCTCGAGACCCGCGGGGTGGGCAGCGACCGGCTCTCGCTCTGGGTCGGCTCGCGGATGTACCGCGGCGACGACGTCTACCTCCTCAACTGGTGGCCCCTCGACAACCTCAACATGGTCGGCGGCGGCGCGCGCTACGACATCGGCGAGCGCTGGCTCGTGCAGGCCGCCGTCGGGATGAACCGCCTCGACGACCCCTACCAGCTCCAGACCATCCAGGTGGCGCCGCGCGACGGGCTCGGCGCGCAGACGGCCTTCCTCCTCGACCGGCCGCGGGTGCTGGCGAGCGCCAAGGCGACCTTCTTCACCAACGGCCGGCTCGCGCAGTCGGGCCTGAAGCTCTCGCTCTACGGCGAGGCCCACGCGATGGCGAGCGGCGTGCGGCAGGTGAACGACGCGGGCGCGAGGGTCGAGCTCCCCGCCGACGACGGCTACGTGGTGGGGGCCCAGGCCGGGCTCTACCGCGGGGCGAACTTCTTGAACCTCTTCGTGCGCTACAGCCGCGGGCTTGGCGCCTACGGAGAGCTCCGGGTGCCCACCACCCTCACCACGGCGCGCACCGCCGCCCGCGCCGAGTCGCTCTCCGTCGCCCTCGCCGGCAACTACGAGACGCGCTCGCTGGGGGTGCAGCTCGGGGCCTACTACCGGTACTTCCGCGACGCCGACCCCGGGGTGTTCTCCCGCGACGCGCTGCAAGAAGCCGCGGTGGTGGTGAGGCCCCTGTGGTGGATCACCGACCACGTCGGCCTGGCCGCCGAGGCGAGCTGGCAGACCCTCACCTACAACGCCATCGACCCGGTGACCGGCGACGGCGCGCTCCGGGGCACGGCGTGGCGCTTCGCGGCGATCCCCTTCGTGAGCCCGATGGGCCGGGGGAGCTACACCCGCCCGCACCTGCAGCTCCTCTACATCGCGACGGTGCGCGACGAGGGGGCGCGGAGGCTCTACGCCCCTGACGACCCCTTCGCGTTCAACGCCGTCGAGCACTTCCTCGGGGTGAGCACCGAGTGGTGGTTCAACAGCTCGTACCTGTGAGGGGCGGCGCTCAGCGCGCGCAGGTGTTGGGCATCATCGGGTTGGTGGTGAACCCGCGCGGCTGGCAGAAGGTGCGGTTGGTGCCCGCGCAGAGGCGGCAGTCGGCGGGCGCGTCCTGCCCGAGGTTGCAGGCCTGCATCGCGGAGCCGTTGGAGCAGTCGGGGCCAGGGTAGACCATGTCCGGCGTGTCGGCGTCGGGCGGGAAGTTCACCAGGCAGCCGCAGCAGACGTTCACCGGGAAGTCGAACACCGGCGTCTCGACCGGGCCCGTGCCCAGGGTGTGGCCGAAGGCGAGGATCCGCACGATGAGCCGGCGCGGGTTCGAGGTGATCACCGGCACCGGGCACTGCGCCGTGACGTTGGTCGTGTCGAAGGTGCACACCTGCGCCCGCAGGGCGTTCACGATCGTGGGCGGGATCACCTGCAGCTCGGTCACGCCGTACGCGATCTGCCCCGCGATGGGCGGCAGGATCGTCGACGACTGGTAGACCGTGAAGGGCCTGCCGATGATCGGGCCGTCGGGGGAGCCCTCGTGGATCTCGATCACGAAGCCCTCGACGGAGATCACCGAGGTCTCGGGGCGGTTCATCTGCATGTCGGCGCGGGCCGCGACCTGCGACGCCAGCAGCGGCGCCATGCGGTAGTCGTCGCGCAGGCCGACGTCGAGGGTGCCCTCGAACACCCGGTTCGCCGCCGGGTCCATCGGGATGATGCATTGGGACAGGCCCATCGGCAGCGGCGCCTGCACCTGCCGGATGAAGAACGAGACCTCGTTGTCGACGCACCCGGTGCCGCCCATAAGGGTCGCGCCGAGGGTGACCGCGCCGAGGAGCCGGAGAGCCGTACGCTGAGTGCGCGCCATGAGCCCGATGATAGGCAGGTCGCTCAAGGGGCGCGAGTTTCGAGCACGCTCTCCATCGCCGCCCGCACCCGCGCCATAGGCACGAGCACCATGACCGCCGCCCCGGGGCCCGACGCGAGCACCATCTTCACCGCGCCGCGTGAGCGCTTCTTGTCGTGCTCCAGCGCGGCCGCGGCGAGGCCGGGGTCCACCGCCGCCGACCGCGGCAGGCCCAGCGCCGCGATCGCCGCCAGCCCGCGGTCTCGGAGCT
>JAEYZO010000961.1 GCA_023428035.1 Pseudomonadota bacterium
CTACGGCGCTGGGGTTGGCCGCTGCCGCGGCTGCACCCCAGCCAGAGAGCGCAGCAGACCTTCCGAGACAACTTCTTAGTGCGGGGTAGGCCGGAGGCGCGCCCGAGTACGTTGGGGTCGCGATGACGGACCCGCCCTACCGAGCCGGGATGATCCACCGCGTGGAGCAGTCCGTGGGAGCGACCTTTCACGACGCCACCTTGCGCGGGCTGCGGGTGGACCTCGAAGACGCGACGGTCACGCTCGACCTCGACGTGTACGTCGACGACGGCGGCGAGGAGACCGCGCCGTGCGTCGTGACCTTCGGCGATGTCGGGATGGTCTCGATGGATCCGATCTCGCTCGGTGGCGGTAGCCGGATCGACGCGGGCGACGAGGTCGACGGACCCGACGGCGCGGCGTGGATCTTCGTCGATCAGAGCAACAGCTTCGTGAGGCTGCGGTCCGAGAGCGTGACGATGCGCGTCGCGGGGAGGGTCGGCGTCGCGAACGCCAGAGGACCTGACGAGCCGGGTTCACCGCCGTGAGGCGCGAGCTCAGCCGTAGCCACCCGGCGGAGGCCCGTACCCACCTTGCGGTGGCGGGCCATACCCACCCTGCGGCGGCGGACCGAATCCCCCCTGCGGTGGTGGACCGAAACCACCAGGCTGTCCGTATCCACCCTGCGGCGGATACCCACCCTGCGGATACGCTCCGGGGTACGGGCCCGCGCCGTAGCCGCCCTGCGCCGCGCGCTGCGCCGCCGCGCGGATCTCTCCCCGCTTCAGGAGGTACAGCGGGAAGCCGATGATCCACAGGAAGAGACACACCGCGAACCACCCGCCGGGGTTCATGTCGCCGAAGCCGGGGAGGAGCCCCTTGCGAGCGCCGATGCGCTTCGCGTCGAAGTACACCCACACGCTCGACGCCAGGACGATCAGCCAGATGAGCCCCGTGAGCCCCGCCGAGGTCTCGGCTCGCGCGTCGCTCATCTGCACCGTCATCTGGCAGTTGCTCCACGAGGGCACCGCCGCGCCCTCGGCGCAGAAGGCCTCGGGCTGCTGGCCCGTGAACACCGCGTTGAGCGCGGTGTTCGCGCCGGGCTGCAGCGTCGGAGAGCAGAGCTTCACCGAGTCGAGCGCGCGGGACGTCGACCGGTTGACGAGGCGCAGCGTCGCGCACGCGCTCCCGGCGTCGCTGCCGGTGTTGGTGAACACGCAGCGGGCGCCGTTGCCGTCGACGTTGCAGTTGGCGTTGATGTACGAGTTCGCCAGCGCGGGCGGGGTGAGCGCCACTGTGGTGGTGAGTGCCCCCAGGGCTAAGAGGGTCCGAAGACGCATCGCGTGACCTCCGAGACGCGATGGTCACGCCGCCGCGAGGCGCGGCGCAAGCGGCGGCGTTGACCTCCCCCCGTCGCGGGCCCCATCTCCATCGCCATGTGTACGCTGAGCGCGTGGTTCGGGGTCCACCCGCGGTGGCCGCTGGTCGTCGCGGCCAACCGTGACGAGGTCCTCACCCGCCGCGGCACCGGGCCCGTGGTGCTGAACGAGCACCCCCGCGTGGTGGGAGGCCGCGACCCCCAACGCGGAGGCACCTGGCTCGGCGCCACCGCCCGAGGCTTCTTCGTCGGTGTCACCAACCAGCGGGGTGACGTCTCCGTCGTGCGGCCGAAGTCCCGCGGGGCCGTCGTGCTCGACGCGCTCCGTCGCGACAGCGTGGCGGGCGTCGAGGCCCTCTTGCGGGAGCTCGACCCCGACGACTACTCGCCCTTCAACCTGCTCTTCGGTGACGCCCACGGGCTTCGCGTCGGGTACGCCCGACCCGGCGGGCCCGTCGAGGTCGTCGCCCTCGAGCCCGGCCTCCACGTGCTCGCCAACGATGTCATCGGCGCGGAGGATTTCCCCCGCACCCGCCGCGCGGCCGAGAGGCTCCCCCCCGACGCCCTGCGCGCCCTGGACGAAGACTCCGCCCTCGCCGCGTTGAAGTCCCTCCTCGCCGACCACGAGCCGCCGCCCCCGGGGTGGAAGCCCCGCGACACCGTCACGGGATTCTTCCCCGCGGAGCTCTACGCCCTCCTCCAGCGGGTGTGCGTGCACGCGCCGGACTACGGCACCGTGTCGGCTACCGTGCTCCTCCTGCGCGACGGCGGCGTCGACCGCTACCTCTTCGCCGACGGAAAGCCCTGCGTCACCCCCTTCGCCGACGTCACCGCGCTGCTCGCCTGACGCCCCCCCGCCCTTGCGGATCCCTCGCGCCGCACGGTACTTCACTCACGATTGCGGACCGATGAACGACCCGGGCGCCGCGCCGAACACCGATGAGATCCTCTCCCCAGGGGAGGACTTCGGCCGCTACCGCGTCGTCCGACGTCTGGGCCGCGGCGGCATGGGAGAGGTCTACGAGGCCATCCACGCCACCCTCGGCAAGCGCGTCGCGCTGAAGGTGCTCCGCCCCGAGGTCGCCCAGAACCCCAAGGTGCTCGCCCGCTTTCAGCGCGAGGGCGCCGCCGTCGCCCGCGTCGAGCACCCCAACGTCGTCGACATCTTCGACGTCGGCGTCGAGCGCGACGTGGCCTTCCTCGTGATGGAGTTCCTCGAGGGCGAAGACCTCGGCGCGCTGCTCCGCCGCGAGGGCGCGCTCGAGGTCTCCCGCGCCGTCGACATCCTCCTGCCCGTGCTCGCCGCCGTCGCCGCCGCCCACGCCGAGGGGGTGATCCACCGCGACCTCAAGCCCGCCAACGTCTTCCTCGCCACCACGAAGCTCGGCGTGGTCACCCCGAAGGTCCTCGACTTCGGGGTCTCAAAGATCCTCGACGGGCCCTCGTTCCAGAACATCACCGGGCCCACCACCCTCCTCGGCACGCCCTACTACCTCCCGCCCGAGCTCGCCCGCGGCGCGCGCAACGCCGACCCCCGCAGCGACCAGTACGCCCTCGGCGTGATCCTCTACCAGTGCCTCACCGACCGGCGCCCCTTCGCCGGCGCGACCCTCTACGACACCCTGCGCGCCATCGTGCATGGAGAGTACGAGCCCGCCCACCTCGTGCGGCCTTCGCTCCCGCGCGAGGTCACCGACGCCGTCGCCCGCGCCCTCTCGCGCGACCCCGACCACCGCTTCGCCTCGGTGCTGGAGTTCGGCGGCGCCCTCATCCCCTTCGCCTCGCGCGGCGTGCGCGCCCTGTGGGGCCGGGTCTTCGGCCTCACCGCCGACATCTTCAGCGAGGTCGCCACGCGCCCCGAGATCGCGCTGCACCTCTTCGAGCCCGCGCACGACGCCGGGGCCCTCGCGTCGACGCCTCCGTCCTTCGCGCCGCCCGCGCCCGCGTCGCTGGTGCCGCCGCGCGACCAGCCCACCGACCCTGCGGCGCTCACGCCCCCCGGCGCGGAGCTCACCATCCCGCCCACGCCGCGGAGCTCGCGC
>JAEYZO010000066.1 GCA_023428035.1 Pseudomonadota bacterium
GCGCTGGCCGTGGCGGCGTGGGTGAGCTGCACCTCCGAGATCACCTACCAGCCGCTCTGGTACGCTGCGTGGTGATGGGGTCACGCCTGCCCGCGGTCGACGATCGGCTGGTGGCGCCCGAGGCGCACGCGCAGGTGATCGACGGCCGGCTCATCCGCACGATGGGGTCGAACCCGCCGCACGCCACGCGGCACTTCGAGGCGGCGCACGTCTTCGCGGGGGCGCTGGCCGAGGGCTACGAGGGCGCGGTCGACATGCTCACCCGCGCCGACGAGAACACGGACGCGGCGCCCGACATCAGCGTGTTCCCGTCGGGGACCGATCCCGCGACGGGCGGCCGGCGCCTGGAGGAGATCGCCGTCGAGGTGCTCGACACCGAGCGCCTGGGGCACGCGACGGAGAAGGTGAAGAAGCTCGCGGCGCGGGGGGTGCGGCGGCTGTTCTGCGTGAAGGTGTCGACGCGGCGCGTGTACGAGTGGTTCCACGCCAACGACGACTGGGAAGAGATCGAAGACGGCGCGGCGATCGAGGATCGGTGCTTTCGGGTGCCGATCCCGGTGGGCGCGCTGGTGGACCGGGTGCTCGCGGATGACACCGTGGCGAGGGCGCTCCTCGCCGCGCGCAACCGGGTGATCGAGGGCGCGCTCGCCGCGCGGGAGCAGAAGGGCCACAAGGAGGGCCACAAGGAGGGCCGCGAGGAGGGCGCGCTCCGTGCGACGGCCGCGGGTCTCTTGCGGGTGCTCACGCGGCGCGGCGTGAGCGTCGACGATACGGCGCGAGCGCGGGTGTTGGCGTGCGACGACGTCGCGACGCTGGAGGCGTGGCTCGACCGCGCCGCCACCGCGACGACGCTCGACGAGGTCTTGGACGACGGCGTCTGACCGTCGCTCTGCCGCTCAGGGGGTGACGCGCTGCACGCGCGGAGAGAGCCCCGAGGGGCCGCCGTACCACGCGAAGACGGCGCTCGGCGCGTTGATGCTCCGCGCGTAGGCGACGCGGTCGGGGTAGCCGTCGCCGTTCACGTCGGCGATCCCGCCCTGGCCGCGGTCGGCCCAGGGCGCGGGCACGTCGTCGAGCGGGATGACCGACCACGACCCCGTCGGCTCGCGCCGGAGGTACACGCCGCGAACGGGAAACGGCGGTGTGTAGTTCGTCACGAAGACGAACTCGTCGCGGCCGTCGCCGTCGAAGTCCGCGGCGAAGAGGTTGCTCCAGTCATTGGGGTTGAAGCGGGCGAGCGGGATCTGCCCCGTCTCGACGAGCTCGCCCCCGCGTAGCTCATGGATTCGGAACGCGAGGTCGTACCAGACCACGAGCTGGCGGTGGCCCTCGCCGTCGACGTCAGTGAGGGCGACGTAGCGACCGTCCTGCTCGTGCGCGCCGCGGGTCCTCGCCCAACGGGTCGCGCTGACGCCGCCGTCGCCGCCGCGGTACAGCGCTGTGTACCCGTGGTCGGAGCAGTGGTCCGTGACAGGGAGTCGGTCACACCGCCAGCCGAACGCGCCCACCACCAGGTCGTCGTATCCGTCTCCGTCGACGTCCTCCGCGAGGAGCGCGCGCAACCCTTGATCGGCCCTGTCCCCTTGCGGTCGGCCGTCGTTCACGAAGAGCCGCTGCGCGGCCTCGGTCAACGTCGACTCCGTCGAGAGGTGCACCGACACCACGCTGCGCACGCCCTCCGCCAAGGGGCAGCTCACGGCGACGTCGCGCGAGCCGTCGCCGTTGAAATCACCCGTCACGCTCGGCACCGCCGCGCACTGGGTGTCGGGCATCGTGCTCGGGAAGACCGACCCCCACGGAGCGTTCCCGCCCTCGCGCAGCGGTCCTCGATACGCCAACGCCACGCCGCGCTGTTCGTTGCGCAGCGGGTCTCCGCCGATCATGTCCGCGAAGCCGTCGCCGTCCATGTCGCCCGCGTTGTACGCGGGGATGAGACCCAGCTCCGACAACACGGCGCGACGCTCCGTGGCTCCGCGCGCGAACCACTGCCCGTCGATGTCGACGTAGTCCCAGCGGCCGTCTCCGTCGGCGTCGGTGTGCGCGCGCCACCAGCTCGACTGCGACGCCCTCGCGGGGACATCCCTCGCCCCGCGCGGCACGAGGAACCACCCTGCCGTCGCGTAGGGCCTCGCGCCTCCGTCGCGCGGTCGCTCGTGCACGCTCCAGAACACCACGCCCACCGGGAGCGATCGCGCGGGCTGCGCGTCGCCCGTCGTCGACTCCACGGCGTCGAGCACCTGTGTGCAGCCCCGGTCGGCGCAGAAGACCACCCGCGAGGGCTCGCCCGGTGCGCCTCCGCGCCAGCGCACCCGCGGACGCGGCGAGCGCACCACCGCTCCCGTCGTCGGCCACATGCGGCGCAGCGACGAGGGTGGCGCGCGGTCGCTCCCCGCAGGGAGGTCGCCACAGCCCGCGAGCGCGAGGAGCGCGACGGTCACTCCTGCACGAAGGTCCATGTCCCGTCGGTGCCCGCGGGGCCGTCGGGGCCGCTGCAGCGTTCGGTGGTGTGGTTCACGCAACCGCAGAAGTTCTCGGTGGCGGGGCCGCCGGGGCCGCCCGAGACGTCGACGGTGAGGTCGCGGAGGTCGCCCGTCACGCGTCGCGCGCGCAGCACGACGATGGAGCCGCGGCTCCCCGGGGCGCCGGCCTGGTCGCTGACGTCTGCGCACGCGAGCGCCCAGTCGCGGTGGGCGATGAGGCAGAGGTTCGCGCCGCCGCCGTTGCTCCTCCACATCGGGAGGACGGGATCGGGTCCGCGCGTTCCGCGGCCGTCGACGAGGGCGGGGCCTTCGATCACGAGCTCGTCGGTGCGCGCCTGGAGGTAGCCCAAAACGCGCACCGTCGCGCCGGCGCGGACGACGAGGCGGTCGACCTCGATCACGGTGTCACCGGAGTAGACCTGGTCCGTCCACACGAGCTCGCGCACCGCGGGAGGCGTCGCAGGCGTGACAGGGGCGTCGCCGCAGCCGAGCGCAGCGAGCGCCGTGACGAGGACCCACCGCTTCACCGCGGGCCTCTGTCGAGCTCCAGCACCGCGCCCCTCAAGAACAACGCGCGCCTCCCCGCCTCATGCGTGAACGCCCCGAAGTCCACTCTGAGCGAGAGCGTCCCGTCGTCGGGCACCGTCACCGTCGCGCTCCACTCCACCGTCGGGCCGTCGGTGCAATTCCAGTCGCCGTTCGCGTGGAAGTCCGTCGCGACCTCCCACGAGGCCCCTCCTTCGTGCGTCACCGTGAGCCTCCCGCCGAACGAGACCGCGCACCCGCAGTCCCCCGGCACGAAGTGCTCCGCCGGCCGAGCGCGCACCCGCGTCGACATCCTCGCAACGCGCGGTCCCGGCGTGAGCCCCTCGCAGTCGAGCCGTCCGATGGCGCGCGCCGGAGCCGTGAAGGTCCCTGGCGGCTCTGTGTCCAACAGCTCCCGCGTGATGAACCTGCACTCGCTCCCCGGCGCCGACGGGAGCACCTCGAAGTCCGCGCGGGTGAGCCGCGGGTCGAAGATCC
>JAEYZO010000133.1 GCA_023428035.1 Pseudomonadota bacterium
CCTCGCGAAGCGCGCCAGGGTCTCGGTCGCGTCTTCGCGTGACGCGACCGCGTCGCAGGCGCCGCCGCCTGCGTGCGCGAGGCGGGCGATCAACCCTCGGTCCACCGCGGGCCCGAGGCCCAGCACGAAGAGCCGCGCGCCGCCCCCGAGGAGCTCGGGCAGGCGCCTCAAGAGCCGCCCGTCGTTGCCCACCGCCGCGTCGGTGATGAGCACCGTCACCCGCGTGCGGTCGTCGCGCTTCGGGAGCTTCGCGCTGTGCTCGAGCGCCCGCTCCAGCTCGGTGCCCCCGCGCGGCGCGAGCTTCGAGAGGAACCCGTCGACCTTCGCGATCACCTCGGGCGAGAGCGCCACGAAGCGCGAGCCGTCTCCGTCGAAGAAGGCCCGGTCGTGGTCGAAGGCCGCGAGCTGCACCGCGTCGGCCGCGGTGAGGCCCTTCAAGATCGCCCCCACGGCCTTGCGCGCCTGGAGCATCGAGCCCCGCATCGAGGCCGATCGGTCGACCAGGATCAGCACGTCGCGGGGCCGCGTGGCGCGGGTCACCACCTCGGTGCCCGGCGTGAGGATCGCGCCGCAGAAGGAGCAGGGCACCACCGGGCCGAGGCCCGGGATCTCCTTGATCGACGAGAGGTCGGTGACCGTGCCCCCGCAGTTGCCGCAGCGCAGGGCCTTCATCCCCCCGGGGTCGCCGCGGCGCTCGGTGAGGTCCGGCGCGTTCGACGGGGTGATCGTGAGGAGGAAGGTGCCCGCCTCGCCCGCGGCCCGCTCGAAGCGCAGCTCGGGCCGCACCCCCGCGTCGCCGGCCTTCCACGAGAGGGCGAAGTCACGGTTGGCGACCGCGGCCCCGTCGAGGCGCAGGGTGACCCCCTCGGGGCTTCGTTCGGTCACCGTACGATGCGACGCGCAGCGGAGCTCTTCGGGCTCCCCCGCGAGCTCGACCGAGAGGGTCACGTCGGAGCCGCGCTCGCCCGTGGGCACCCGAGGCGGGGGCAGGGCCGCGCTCGTCGCGGGCGCGGGCCCCTCGCGGTAGCGCTCGGGCGCGACCATCGGGAACACGAAGCGCCAGCGCCCGTCGTCGTAGGCGACGACCTCTTGATACTCCAGGGTGACGTCGACGGTGGCGCCCGGCGCGACGTTGGCGACCGAGAGGGTGAAGAGCGCGGGCTTGTCCTCTTCGAGCAGGGTCGCGGCGCGGCCCTCGGCGCGGGCGCGCTGGTACGCGGCGCGGGCCTCGGCCTTCTCCTTCACCGCGCCCTTCACCACGCGGTCGGCGACGCGGAACTCCATCCGGTACACCGACGCCTCGCGGGGCAGGGGGAAGAGGTACACGGCCTCGATGGCCTCGTCGCCGTCGTTGCGGAACGACTGCTCCACCACCACCGTCGCCACGGGCCCGGTGACCCTCGCGCGAACGTCGGTGCGCAGGAGCGGGAGCGAGCGGCCCTTCGAGTCGCGCAGCGTCCCCTGGGTAACCGCGTCGCGGTCCTCGGCGAATGCACCGTCCATCACCACCTCCCGATCGTTGGAGGGGAGAGACTACGCGAAGCCGCCGCCCGGTGTACCGTCGCCCGATGCGCGCCCGCGCCCTCGCGGCCCTCACCCTCGCGGCCCTCGCCCTCTCCCCCGCGGCGCGCGCCGACGACACCTGGACCACGCCCTTCCCCGGCGTGCGACGTCTCCGACGGGTGGGGGGCAACCAGCACATCAACGCCCTGGTCATCAACCTCTGCACCCCGGGGGTCTCCGCCCGGGTCACCGCCCGCAGCGAGCGGGCCCGCACCGTGCCCTCCTTCGGCGCCCTGGTGGGAGCCCAGGTCGCGGTGAACGGAGGCTTCTACAACACCAGCGACCTCTCGATGACCGACGGCTTCGTCCTCCACGACGGGGTGTCGTGGGGGGGCACCGACCACGGCTACGTCGCCCCCGCGGCCTTCGGCGCCAACCGGGTCGAGCTCATCGCCCACGAGGTCGTCGCGGGCCCCGCGGCGTGGATGCGCGAGGCCGTCAGCGGGCACCCCACGCTCATCCACGACGGCGCCGTGAGGAACAACTCCGGCGACACCAGCCTCTGCCCGCGCAACCCGCGCACCGCCCTGGGGCTGAGCGCCGACCGACGCACCCTCATCCTCGCCGTGGTCGACGGCCGGGCCTCGACCCGCGTCGGGATGACCTGCAACGAGCTCGCATCGCTGATGCGCGAGCTGGGCTCGCACTGGGCCGTGAACCTCGACGGCGGGGGCTCCTCCACCATGTGGCTATCGGGCGTGGGGGTGGTGAACAACCCCTCCGCGGGCTCGCTCCGTACGGTGTCGAACCACCTCGCCATCTACGCCCGCGGGAGCGGCGCCGCCGCGCACTGCCCGCTGCCCGCCTACGCCGCGCAGTACGTGTTCCAGTCGTTCCCGCTGGCGCGCACGACCCTCGACCTGCCGCCCGGGGGCACCTTCACGGGCTACCTCGAGATGCGCAACGTCGGCACCGCCACCTGGACGCCCGCGCGCACCCGCCTCGGCACCACCGAACCCCGCGACCGATCGAGCCCCGTGCGCGGCCCCGACTGGCTCGCGCCCAACCGCGCCGCGGCCATCGACCGCCGCGTCGCGCCCGGCGAGACGGGGAGGTTCAACTTCACCCTCCGCGCCCCGACGATGCCCGGCGAGTACAGCGAGTACTTCAACCTCGTCGAGGAGGGCGTCGCGTGGTTCGGCGACCCGACCCAGGGAGGGCCCCGTGACAACGTGATCCAGGTGCGGGTGCGCACCGTGCCCGTCGCCGACGCAGGGCCGCCCGTCACCGACGCCGCCCCGCCCGAGGACGTCACGGCCACCGAGGACGCCACCGTCACCGAAGACGCCGCCGTCACCGAGGACGCGACGGTCACCGAGGACGTCGCCGCGGTCGAAGACGTGAGCGCGGTCGAAGACGTCACCGCGGACGTGAC
>JAEYZO010000157.1 GCA_023428035.1 Pseudomonadota bacterium
CGCCGAGCGAGAGCGCGCTCGGGACCGGGTGCACGCCCTCGGCGTTGCCGAAGTAGATCACCGCGCGGCCGGGCTTGCCGTCGTCGGGCGGGTCGACGCCCAGGAGGTCTCCGAAGCCGTCGCCGTCGACGTCACCCGCGGGGCCGAGCGAGCGCGTCCACTCGCCCTCGACGCTGAGGGGGACGTCGAAGAGCGTGACCCCGTCGTCTCCGCCGCGCCGGAGGAGCACCCTGCGCGGCGCGCCCACCCCGACGACCCGCTCCGTCACCAGGAGGTCGGCGTAGCCGTCTCCGTCGACGTCGTCGACCTCGTTCATCCGCAGCGACGCCCCCGCGCGGCGGAGCTCGAGGGTCTGCGTCGGCACGAGGCCCAGCCCGCCGGGGCCGCCGCGGTAGATCCCCGCGCGAAGCTCGTCCATCGAGCGCAGCAGCACGTCGGCGTAGCCGTCGCCGTTCAGGTCGTGGATGCGCCCGAAGGCCGTGTCGACCTCGGAGCCCACCGCGCGCACCACGAACTCCCAGGTGTGCGAGCCCTTCGGGGAGATCATCCCGTCGCGCCTCGGGAGCACGCGCCAGAAGTACACCCCCGCCGCGAAGTCCTCCGCGGGGCGATGCTGCGTGCCCGTCACCTCGACGCTTCGCACCAGGTCTCCGCAGGCGCGGTCGCGGCAGACCTCGAGCCGACCGCCCTCGACGCCGACGGGGTTCAACCACCGGAACGTGGGCCTGCGCGAGGTGATCCTCCCGAGCGACACGGGCCACAGGAGCCTCGGCACGCCGTCGAAGGGCGGCTGGCACACGCCCTCGACGCAGACCCCGCGACCGACGCAGGGCCGACCGCAGCGACCGCAGATCGTCACCTCCGCGGCGCCGGCGTCGCCCGCGTACACGCCCTGACCGTCGGGCCCGGGGCGGGTGCCCACGGTCACCGTGACCGACGTCCCGCCGTCCATCACCGGCGAGGTGCTCACCTCGCCCGCGCAGCCCACCCCCAGCAACGCGAGGAGCGCTGTGCGGAGGGCGACGCCGCGCCCGAGCGAGACCATGGTCAGCACACCCATCGATGACCTTCGCGGAGGGCGCAGGGTATCCCTGTTTCCCCCCCGGGCGCCATCGGCCAGGGGTCGATCAGCGGAGGGCGCGGCGAGAGGCGATGCCCGCGAGGCTCTCCGCGAGCACGTTCACCGCGAGGAGCGAGGTGATGCCCTGGAGGTCGAAGTCCGGGGCGACCTCCATCACGTCGCAGCCCACCAGCGGCAGGCGCGACGCCGCGCGCACCAGGGCGAGGGCCTGCCACGAGAAGATCCCGCCGGGGACGGGGGTTCCCGTGCCGGGGGCCATCGACGGGTCGACGGCGTCGACGTCGAAGGACAGGTAGTAGAGCCGGTCGGGGGCGAGGGCCTCGACGCGAGCGATGACCCCGTCGAGGTCGCGGTGCACGGTCTCCGCGGAGAGCACCCTGAACCCGTGGGTCTCGGCCCAGCCGAGGTCAGACCTCGCCGAGAAGGGCCCCCGCACGCCGATCTGGAGCACGTCGCCCGCGCGCAGGAGGCCCTCCTCCATCGCGTTGCGAAAGACCGTCCCGTGGTGGGGGTCGATGTCCCAGGCCGAGGGGTAGGTGTCGGAGTGCGCGTCGAAGTGGATGAGCCCGAGGGGCCCGTGCACCTTCGCGAGCGCGCGCAGCGCGGGGAGCGTGCAGGTGTGGTCTCCGCCGACGAGCGCGGGCACGGCGCCGGCCATCGCGACCTCGCGCACCCGGGCCTCGATGTTCGCGAGGGAGCGAGGGATGTCCATGGGCACGCAGAGCACGTCGCCGCCGTCGCAGCAGCGCAGGGCGTCGAAGAGGTCGACGTCGGGCCCGGGGTGGTAGCCCCGCGAGAGGGCGCTCGCCTCGCGCACGCCCCGAGGGCCGAAGCGGGCGCCGGGGCGAAAGGTGGTGCCGCCGTCGAAGGGCGCGCCGATGATCATCGCGTCGACGTCGCGAGGGTCGTCGTGGCGCGGCAGCCGGAGGAAGGTCGACACGCCCGCGAAGCGAGGCACCTCGCGGGGTGAGACGGGTCTGAAGGGGTGCTTCATCGCGAGGGGAGCGTAAGCCTCGCGGCGGGCGTTGCGAACGGCGGAGCGCTCAGCTCCGGTTCGACTTCACCGGCCGGAAGGGGTGCAGGAAGTTCGCGAGGGAGCTCGGGTTGCGGGTCTGCACCCAGAGCCTGCCCTGCCCCTGGAACGAGCACACCACGCCCTCGCCCGAGAGGAAGAGCGACTTCATCCCGCCGAGGCGCTGCACCTGGTAGTTGAGCCCCTGGCTGAAGGCCACGAGGTGCGTGTTGTCGCAGATGTACCCGGGGTACTGCTGCCCGACGTCGATGGTGTGACACCCGCCGTAGGTCGCGAACCACAAGAGACCCTGCCCGTGCGCGCGCAGGAGGAACAGCCCCCCCGCGAAGAAGCCCTTGGCCCCCTGCCACTTGGTGTCGAGCTGCACGCCCGGCGTAGAGGCCAGGTAGGCCCCGCTCTGGAGGAAGATCTCCATCCCGGGCTGGAGCTCGATCACCTGCACCGACCCCTCGGGCGCGGGGGCGATCCAGAGGGTCTGCCCCGGCGCGGTGGCGGTGAAGGTGTTCTGAAAGAGGCTCTCGCCGCCGAGCATCTTGCGCTTGAGCGCAGCGCCCAGGCCGCCCTGCAGGTTGGTCTGCATCTGGATGGCGTCGTCGCGGGCGACCATCGCGCCGGCCTCGGCCACCACCTGCTCGCCGGGCTGGTCGAAGGTCACCTGGATCACCCCGAAGTCAGGGTTGTGTCGGATCTCGTTGCGCATCTGAGCTCACGCCTCCCGCGCGGGCAGCATCGCGCCCACCGTCTGCCCGTACTCCGACGCGTTGCGCGACTGGAGGTACACCACGCCCTGCCCCTGGAAGTGACACACCAGCCCCTCGCCCGAGAGGAACGACGCGATCCACCCCCCGCCGCTCTTGCCGACGGTGTACTGGAGCGTCGACTGCCACGCGACGAGGTGGCCCGTGTCGATGACCATCGAGCCGTCGACGTTCACCTGCTCGAGCGCGCCGAAGGCCCCGACGATCACCTGGCCCTGCCCCTGCGTCGCGAGGGTGAAGAGCCCCGCGCCGGAGAAGAGCCCCTTGAAGCCCCCGCCCTGGGTCTGGACCTCGATGGTGGGGCTCGACGCGACGAAGGCCGACGACTGCATCACCCACTGCTGCATTCCGCACTCGAGCACGGCCATGTCGCCGCAGAGGGGCGGCGCGAAGAGCACCTCGCCGGTGCCGCCCTGCGCGGTGAAGGTGTTGCGGAAGAACGACTCGCCCCCGAGGAGGCGCATGAGGCCCTTGCCCACGCCGCCGGCCTGGGTCTGCATGTTGACGTTGGGGGTCATGCCCACCATCGCGCCGGTCTCGGCCATCACCGACTCGCCGGGCTGGAGCCACACCTGCGCGAGCGACTGCGAGGGGCGGTAGAGGATGTTGGTCTGCATCTCGGTGGTGCCCTTTCGCTCAGGGGAGCAGGCGCGTGAGCCAGCCCACGAGGCTGCCCGTGTTGCGCGACTGGAGGAGGATGCGGCCCTGGCCGCGGAACTCGCACACGAGGCCCTCGCCCGAGGCCATGAGGCCCATGAGCCCGCCGCCCGACGAGCGGATGGTGAAGTCGAGGGTGCTGTCGAAGCCCACGAGGTGGCCGTTGTCGACGACGTAGCTGCCGTTGCAGTGCACCTCGTCGACGCCGCCGTAGCTGGTGACGAAGATCTTGCCCTGGCCGCCGGCCTCGATGAAGAACGCGCCCTCCCTGGCGAGGAGCGCGCGGAGGCCGCCGAAGCGCATGCGCAGCGAGACGGGCCCGGCGCTCGCGAGGTAGGCCCCCGCGGAGAAGAGCATCGAGCGGCCCTGGAGCTCGATCTCCTTGATGCCGCCGCTCATCGCGGGGGCGAGCCAGACCCAGCCGCCCTGCGGGGAGGAGAACTGGTTCACGAAGAACGACTCGCCGCCGACGAGCTTGCGCACGAAGGCGACGAAGAGGGCCTTGACCTTGTCGAAGAAGCCCGCGCTCGGGTCGGCGTTGAGCTTGACCTCCATCGCGAGGTTGCTCGAGCGCGCGACCATGGAGCCGGCCTCGGCGGTGAGCACCTCGCCCGGGGCGAGGTTCACCTGCAGGAGTGAGAACGCGGGTTCATGTTTGACGATCGACTGCATCGACCTCCGTCGCCCCTTCTGCGCCGTGGTGCCGGCGCCGCGTTGGCCGTAGAGCTCGGCCGTCGAGGCGGTGGGGTATAATGGAGCCGGCGCGGACGTGGAAGAGCTTCACAAAGGCGCTCCGTTGGCTCCGTCGCGGGGCGAGGGCGGCGGGGGTTTTCGGCAGAGCCGGAGGCGCACGCTCGTCGAGCTGGGCGCGGTCGCGGCGGTGATCGCCGCGGTGGCGCTCGGGCTGCGGGGCTGCGCCGACCGGGTGACGGAGGCGGTGGTGGCGCGCACGCCGCCGAGCGTCGACGCGCGGGTGGGCGAGGCCGCGGCGGAGGCGCAGCGCGCGGCGAGGATGAGCCCCACGCCGCCGGAGGTGGCCGCGAGGGTCGAGCGGGTGTTCTCGCAGCTGCGGGCGTCGCTCACGGTGGCTGAGCGGGGCTCGCTCCTCGCGCTGCGGGCCACGACCTTGAGGGACGACGAGGCCAACGCCTTCGCGCTGCCGGGGGGAGAGACCTTCGTGCTCACGGGGCTCGCCGACCGGCTGCGAGGGGACGACGACGCGCTGCGCGGGGTGCTGGCGCACGAGCTCGGTCACGCGGCGCGACGTCACGGGGTGCGGTCGATGGTGCGGGCGAGGGTGTACCCGCTCGCGCTCGCGACCCTCTTCGGCGGCCTCGGGGACCTGAGCCTCTCGCTGGTGGGCGCGGCGTCGAGCCTCGAGGGCCTGCGCTACTCCCGCGCGATGGAGGACGAGGCCGACGCCTTCGCGGTGGAGCTCCTGGGGCGCAGGGGCGAGAGCGCCGAGGGCCTCGCGCGCTTCCTCGAGTCGCTGGAGCGGGCGCCGGTGCCGACGGTGCTCTCGACGCACCCCGAGTCGGCGGCGAGGGCGAGGGCGATCAGGTCGCGTACTCGTCGGGGCGGTAGCGCCCCGGGTGCGCCCTGACGTAGTCGATCACCCGCGCGACGCCCTCGTCGAGGGAGACCGAGGGCGACCACCCGAGGAGCTCGCGGGCGAGCGTGGCGTCGCCGCAGAGGCGCTCGACCTCGCTCCGCGCGGGGCGCACGCGGCGGTCGTCGCTCTCCACGGGGAGGTCCTTGCCGAGCGCGCGGAGCACGCGCGCCGCGAGCTCGCCGATGGAGACCTCGGTCCCCGTGGCGAGGTTGATCGTGCGCCCGAGCGCGGCGTCGACCTCGGAGGCGAGCACGAAGCCCCGCGCGGTGTCGGCGACGAAGTTCAGGTCGCGGGTCGGCGTCAGCGAGCCGAGCTTCACCGAGCCCCGCGAGAGGGCCTGCGTGACGATGGTGGGGAGCACCGCGCGCGCGCTCTGCCGGGGGCCGTAGGCGTTGAAGGGCCGCACGGTCACCGCGCGCAGGCCGAAGGCGCGGCGAAAGCTCTCGACGGCCTGGTCCGCCGCGATCTTGCTGGCGGCGTAGGGCGACTGCCCCACCAGCGGGTGCGACTCGGTGATGGGGACGGTCTGCGCCGTGCCGTACACCTCGCTCGTCGAGGTGTGCACCAGGCGGTCGACGCCCTCGTCGAGGCACGCCTGCGCGACGTTCACCGTGCCCACGCAGTTGGTTCCGAAGACCTGGTAGGGCGCCCGGTACGAGTACGGGATCGCGATGAGCGCCGCGAGGTGGAACACCACCTCGCAGCCCCTCACCGCCGCGCGCATGAACACCGGGTCGGTGATGTCTCCGCTCACGACCTCCACCGCGGCGCGCGCCTCGGGCGCGATGTCGGCGAGGTGCCCCAGGTCTCCGCGGGCGTTGTACCGCACCATCGCGCGCACCGCGTCGCCCCGCGCCACGAGCGCCTCGACGAGGTGACTCCCGATGAAACCCCCAGCCCCGGTGACCAGTACCCGCCGCGCCGTCATGCCAGACGCAGCGTCTACACGATTCCGACGCGGTCACCAACGCCCAGGGCGAGCGTGGGCATACACTGCGGGCATGAACCCTTGGCTCAACCCCCGAACGCTCCTGGCGCCGCTCGCGCTCGCGGTCTTCACCGCGGGTTGTGGCGACGTCGTCGTGGCCGCGCGACCCGACGTCGACACCGCCGCCGACGCCGAGCTCCCGATCGACAACGGCCCCACGCCGGGCACCGACGCCGGCCCTGGCCCCTCGACCGACGCGCCGACGCCCATCATCGACGCGGGTCAGCCACCGCCCTTCGACGGCGGGGTGATCCCCTCCGACGGCGGGCCCGCGCCCCTCGACGGAGGGCCCGCGCCCCTCGACGGCGGCGGCGGGCGCTGCCGCGGAGACTTCGACTGCCCGCGAGGGAGCTACTGCGCCGGCCCGACC
>JAEYZO010000205.1 GCA_023428035.1 Pseudomonadota bacterium
GGAGGTGGGAGGGCGACGCGGTGACGGGCGGCGACGGCGTGACGCGGCGGACGCTCATCGCCCCCACGCGCGCGGGCGTGGCGCGGGTGACGGTGACGATCGGCGGGGTGGCGCTGCGGGTGCGGCCGGCGGTGCGCTTCGAGTGAGCGTCAGCGGAGCCGCGCGGGCACGCCGCGCTTGACCGCGGTGTCGCGGGCCTGGGCGGGGTCCGTCGCGAGGAAGTCGGTGGTGTAGTGCAGCCCTCGGGACTCTCTCCGCGCGAGGGCGCAGGCGACGACGAGCTCGGCCACCGTGGCGATGTTGCGAAGCTCCAGGGTGTCGGCGGTGACGAGGTGGTCCCAGTAGTACTCGCGGATCTCCTCCTGGAGGAGCGCGATGCGCCGCTGGGCGCGCTGGAGACGGCGGGTGGTGCGCACGATGCCGACGTAGTTCCACATGAGGCGGCGGAGCTCGTCCCAGTTCTGGGTGACCACCACGGCCTCGTCGCTGGGCGCGGCCTCGCCGGGGTTCCAGTCGGGCACGTCGGGGTGGAGCTCGCTGCGCGCTTCTGAGGCCACGCAGTCCGCGGCGCGGCGGCCGAACACCAGGCCCTCGAGCAGCGAGTTGCTCGCGAGGCGGTTGGCGCCGTGCAGCCCCGTGCAGGACGTCTCCCCGATGACCCACAGCCCCGGGAGCGAGCTCCGACCCTGGGTGTCGGTGGTGACCCCGCCGCAGCAGTAGTGCGCCGCGGGCACCACGGGGATGGGCTTCTCGCACATGTCCACGCCCCAGCGCAGGCACTCGGCGTAGATGTTCGGAAATCGCTGCCGGAGGAACTCCCCCGGGTGGTGGGTCATGTCGAGCCACACGCAGTCTTCGCCGGTGCGCTTCATCTCCGCGTCGATGGCCCGCGCCACCACGTCACGCGGCGCGAGGTCTGCCATCTCGTGGTACTTCGGCATGAAGGCCGCGCCGTCTTCGAGGCGGAGCACTCCCCCCTCGCCGCGCAGCGCCTCGGAGATGAGAAAGTTCTTCGCCTGCGGGTGGTACAGCCCCGTCGGGTGGAACTGGAAGAACTCCATGTTCGCCACCTCGGCCCCCGCCCGGTACGCCATCGCGACACCATCACCCGAGGCCACGTCGGGGTTCGAGGTGTAGAGGTAGACCTTGCCCGCGCCCCCCGTGGCGAGCACCGTCGCCCGCGCGAGCACGGTGTTCACCTCGCCCGTGGCCTTGTCGAGCACGTAGGCCCCCACGCAGCGCTCGGGCCCCCCCGAGGGCGCCACGGTGATGAGGTCGACGCCCATGTGCTGCTCCAGCACCTTGATCCTCGGGTTCGACTCCACCGCCTGGAGGAGCGCGCGCTCCACCTCGCGGCCCGTGATGTCGCCCGCGTGCACGACCCTCCGGGCGCTGTGGCCGCCCTCCCGCGCGAGGTCGAAGTGCGCCCCCCCGTCGGGGGTGGCGGCGCGCGAGAACCTCGCGCCGAGGCGCACGAGCTCCTCGATGGCCGCGGGGCCCTCGGCGACGCAGACCTCGACCACCTCGCGCTTGCACAGCCCCGCGCCGGTGCGGAGCGTGTCTTCGACGTGGGCCTCGAAGCTGTCGCTCGGGTCGAGCACCGCCGAGATGCCCCCCTGGGCCCAGGTGGTGGCGGCGTCGGCGCGGCCGCGCTTGGTGACGATGAGCACCTCGCCGTGGGCGGCGGCGCGCAGCGCGAAGGTGAGGCCGGCGATGCCGCTGCCGAGCACGAGGTAGTCCGTGGTGATTCGCATCGGTGAAGCCGCCGACTCTAACGCTGCGGTCGGGCTACGTCTCGGGCGCCATGGCCTCGGGGAAGTGGCCGCCCCGCCGCGACGTTCGCTATGGTGTCCCCCGTGCTCCGCCCCTCGCTCATCGCCGCGGCGCTCGCGGCCTGCGCCTTCGGGGCCCCCGCGCGCGCGCAGATCTGGGTCTCCCGCGCCGCCGACGGCAGCCTGCACTTCACCAACGTGCCCGCGCACCGCCGCGGCAACGCGCGGGTGTTCATCTCGTCGCGCGACACGCCGCGACCCGCGCCCTCGCCCGTCCCCACGCAGGTCATCACCATGCCCCCGCCGCCCACGGTGGGGCCCGAGACCCGGGCGAACTACCTCGCCGCGGCGCGCGACCCTGCCCGCTACAACCGCTACGACGAGCACATCCGCGAGGCCGCGCGGCTCTACCAGCTCCCCGAGGCGCTCCTGCGCGCGGTGATCCGCCAGGAGAGCGACTACAACCCCTGGAGCGTGTCGAGCTCCGGCGCGCTGGGCCTGATGCAGCTCCTGCCCTCGACGGCGCAGAGCATGACGGTGACCGACCCCTTCGACCCGCGGCAGAACGTGCTCGGCGGCGCGCGCTACCTGCGGGTGCTCGCCAACACCTTCAACGGCGACCTCATCCTGACGGTGGCGGCCTACAACGCCGGGAGCGGCGCGGTGATCCGCTACGGCGCGGTGCCTCCCTACGAAGAGACGCAGCACTACGTGCGGCAGGTGCTCCGGTACTACTACGAGTACCGCGCGGGGCGGGGCCCGGGGGTGACGCCCGCGGCGGAGCAGCCGACCGCGGCGCGCTGACTACTTTCGGCCCAGCCAGCCCTTGAGCTTGTTGAGCGGGTTGTTGGCCTCTTCGGTGCGCTGGTTGCGGCGCATCTCCCAGAGGCGGAACTCCCGCGCGGCCTCGGCGTTGTTCGGGTTCGCGTCGAGGGCCTGCTTGAAGAAGCTGATGTAGCGCTTGTCGCCCTTCAGCTTGAGCACCTGGCCCATCAGCATCAGGGCGCGGTCGTTGCCGTTCTCGGTGCTCTGGATGACCTTCGCGAGGCGCCGCGCCATGTCCTCGATGTGCGGCGTGGGGTTCGTCGCGAGGAGGCACTCCACCAGGAGGAGGTTGGCCTTGATGTCGTCGGCGTTCGCGTCGAGGTAGTCGCGCAGGAGCCGCTCGGCCTCGACGTACTCCTTGCGCTTGAGCGCGATCTCGGCGCGCTCGACGTTCTGCACCTTGTTGAGCACCGAGACCACGCGCTCGCGCGCGTTGAAGGTGCCTCCGCCGCCGTGCATGGTGTCTTCGTAGTGCTGACGCTCCGAGGGGTCGGTGAGCGTCGTGAAGGCCGCGTTGTAGAGCGTGAAGACCTCGGTGTAGAGCGCCCGCAGCTCGGGGATCGGGGCCCTGTCGGTGTGCCAGGGCGCCGCCACCTGGGGGAAGCGCGCGCGGATCTCGTCCGTCGAGGCGCTGGGCTGCAGGCCGAACATCTCGAAGAAGGTCATCTGCTTCATGCGCTGCAGGTGCGACGCGGCGGAGAGCACCCGCGGGTCCTTCGTGAGGTCGACCTCGACGTCGGGGGGCGTCGAGGCCAACGCGGTCGCGGGCGGCGTCGACTCCAGCGGCGAGGTCTGCACCGGCGTCGTCTTCGTCGCCGCGGGCGGAGGCGGCGGAGAGGCCTGCGCCGGGGGCGTCGGGGGCGCCGGGGGCGCGCTCACCCGCGGCGCGGGCTGCGCCGGGAGCGTCACCGCCTCGATCTGCTTGGTCAGCGCGAGGAGGTACACCATCGTGCGCACCAGCGCGGGGTCGGGCGCGAGGCCGTAGAGCTGGTCGAGGCTCGACGGCGCGGTGCGGAGCTGCGTCGCCGCGAGGCCCAGCTCGTCGCCGAAGTTGAAGCGGTCGAACTCGTGACCGTCTTTCAGCTTCACGGCCTTGCCGACGATCTTGTCGAGCACGCCCTGCACCGCCGCCGCGTCGGGCGCGAAGCGCTGGAACCCGATCCACACGATGGGCAGCGCGTCTTCGGGCGCGCGCAGCCGCTCGGCCCCCTCGAGCAGGTCGACGTTGGCGTAGTACTGGTACTTGCCCACCGCGCGGTGGCCGAAGAGGGCCGCCACCCTCCGCCGGGCCTGCTCGCGCAGCCCCTTGTCGAGGGTCACCGGGTCGACCGCGCGCAGCCGCAGGAGCGCCGCGATCTCTTCGGTGCCGGGCGCCTTCGCCTGCGCGTCGCGCGCCTGCGCCACGACCTCGGGCGAGATCAAGCCCATCGCCAGGAGCACCTGCGACAGGGGCTGGATCGCCCTCGGCAGCCGCACCGCCACCACGGCGCCCTGCTCGAGCACGAGCACCGACTCGCCGGAGACGTCGGCGAGGTCTGGCGACGAGGCGCCGTCGGGCTCGATCAGCACGCGCAGCGAGCCCGTGAGCTTTCTCTCGCGGGCGTAGAGCAGGACGTTGGCGAAGGGCGTCTTCGCGAAGGTGCCCTCGGTGGTCGGCTTGGCCGGAAGGTTCATCGCGCTCTCTTCGCCCTCGCGCCGGGAGCGCGCGGGGGGTGTGGCACTATACCGCCCTCCAGGTGGTTCCCGTAGGGCCATCTCTCAACTCGATGCCCTTGGCCGAGAGCGACTGACGGATCGCGTCGGCCTTCGCGAAGTCCCTCTCGGCGCGGGCCGTGGTGCGGGCCCTCACCTCGGCGTCGACCTCCGAGGCGGACAGCCCCCGGTCGGTCACCCTGCGCGCGGTGACCCTCGCGAAGAAGGCCTCGGCGTCTCCGTCGGCGACCCCGAGGGAGCCCGTGACGTGGGCTACGGCCTCGCTCGCCGCGGCCAGGTCTCGGGGGTCGGGCTTCTTCTGGTCGCAGAGCTCGTTCACCTTCGAGAAGATGCGGGCGAAGGGGTCGAGGGCTCCGGCGGTGTTGAGGTCGTCGTCGAGGGCCCGGTTGAAGTCCTCGCGGAGCTTGCGGAAGACCTCGACCGCCCCCGCGGGGCCGATGGGGGTCTTGGGGTCGGGCCCCAGCGCGGCGCGGCGAGCGTTGAGCTTCTGGCGCGAGTCGTAGAAGTACTCCACCCGGCGCTCGGCCTGCTCGATGGCGGGGAAGCGCACGGACTCACCCTCGACCTCGAGGTCGAAGGCGAGGGGCGAGCGGTAGTGCGTCCCGAGGATCCACAGGCGCACGGCCTCGCCGTCGACGCGGGTGCGCAGCCGACGGAGCTGGAACCAGTGGCCGAAGTGCACCTTTCGCTCGACCACGGCCATGAGGGCGCGGTCCTCCGGGGTGAGCGTCGCGGGGTCGCGCTCGCGCATCTCGGCGAGCCGTCGCGCGTCGGACTTCGACACCTTGCGCAGCTCGGGGTCCCGCTCGCGGAGCGTGGGGAGGAGCGCGTTCACCTCGTCGGTGAAGGCCGCGCTGCGCTCGATGTCGACCTCGATGAAGCCGTGGTGCATCCACGCGCGGGCCATGGGGGCGCCGTACACCGGCTCGCTCTGCGCGATCTCGTTCTCGTGGTGCGGGAACTTCAGGTCGGGCCCGCCGCCGTGGATGTCGAAGCCGTCTCCGAGGTGAACGTGGGTCATCGCGGAGCACTCGATGTGCCACCCGGGCCGGCCCTCGCCCCACGGAGACGGCCATCGCGCGCCCTCGGGCTCGTTGGGCTTGGCGGCCTTCCAGAGGGCGAAGTCGAACTCGCCGCGCTTGCCCTCGCCCGACTTCCCTCGGCCGTGCTCGGCGCTCATCGCGTCGAGGCGGCGCTTCGAGAGCTTGCCGTAGTCCTTGAAGGTGGAGACGTCGTAGTAGACGTCTCCGTCGGGGGTGGCGTAGGCGCTGCCCTTCTCGATGAGGGCAGAGATGAGCGCGACGATCTCGCCGATGGTCTCGCTCACCCGCGGCTCGACGGTGGGCTCGCGGCAGCGCAGGGCGGCCATCTCCTCGCGGTAGGCGTCGATGAAGCGCTGCGCGACGGCCGCGGGGGCCTCGTCGTTCTCGACGGCGACGGCGATGATCTTGTCGTCGACGTCGGTGTAGTTGCGCGCGTAGACGACCTTGCGGCCCTGCGCCTCGAGGTGCCTCACGAGCACGTCGAAGACCACGGGCCCGCGCGCGTTGCCCACGTGGATGTGCCCGTACACCGTGGGCCCACAGACGTAGAGCGAGGTCTCTCCGGGCGTGCGCTCGGGCAGAGGGATCGTCGCGTCGGTGAGGGTGTCGTGCAGCGTGAAGGGCATGGCGGGGAAGGGAGTGCGTATCGCATCCCCCGACGGCGCGGCAAGGGAGGTATGGTCGCGACCCCCGCGATGCTGACCCTCGTCGAACACGGTTCCCCCGCGTATGACCGCGCGCTGCGCGCCCTGGCCGACCGGGGAGACGACGACCTCGACCGGGTGACCCCGGCGGTGCGAGAGATCCTCGACGGGGTGCGCGCGCGCGGCGACGCGGCGCTGAGGGAGTACGCGGCGCGCTTCGACGGAGGCGCCCCCGAGCGCGTGGCCTACGACCGCGACGACTGCGCGCGGGCGCTGCGCGAGCTCGACCCCTCGCTCGCGG
>JAEYZO010000232.1 GCA_023428035.1 Pseudomonadota bacterium
GTGGGCTCGGAGATGTTTATAAGAGCCCGGGCGTGGTCTCGGAGGCCCGAGAGAAGAGGTCACGCCCGTGAGAGCCCTCCCTTCGGTCGCCGCGCTCGCGCTGATCCTGTCGAGCTCGACCGCCCTCGCGCAGACCACGGACCGTGAGCGCCTCATCGACGACGCGATGCGCGCGCGGGAGTCGGGCGACCACGCGACGGCGCTCGAGGCCGCTCAGCGCGCGGGGCAGTCGCGCATGACCCCCTCGCTGCGGCAGTTCATCACCGAGGAGCTGCGCGCGGTCGGCCGCTACGAAGAGGCCCTGCAGAGCGCGAGGCTCTGCGTGGGAGAGGCTGAGACGCAGCGGCACGCGCTCCACCGACGCTCGGTGTTGCGCGACTGCCGCCGCCTCGCGGAGGAGCTCGAGCAGCGTGCGCGCGAGCAACCGCCCGCTCCGCCGGTCACTCCTCCCGCTCCGCCAGTGGAGCCTCCCCCCACGGCGACGGCACCGAGCGTCGATCCACCGCCACCCGCGCTCGCGCCTCCGTCGACGCCCCACCCCATCACGCCGACGCCGTCGCCGGCCCGCGGGCCGAGCGTCGGCCCCTTCATCGTGGGAGGGGTCGGCGCCGCGATGCTCGGCGGCGCGCTCGCGACCTTCTTGATGGAGTCGTCCCTGCGCGACGAGCAGCAGTCGCTCTGCGTCGAGGACCAGGCGACGCAGGTGCGTAGCTGCGCCGGGCAGCGCGGCGTCGACATCTCCGCCGAGCGCGACACGCTGCGGGTCGCCAACTACGTGCTCTTCTTCGGGGGCGTCGCCGCGGTGGGGACGGCCGTGGTGTGGTTCATCGTCGACCGCGCGAGCGCGCCGCGGCGGGTGAACGTGTCGCTCTCTCCGCGGAGCGACGGCTGGAACCTCGGAGTCACGGGGCGGTTCTGAAGCCTCGTCGTGCCCTGAGGCGCGGCGAAGTTTCCCGTTGACGCGAAGATCGTGAAAGGGGACCACCGTCCGTGGTGGTGGCGGGGCGCCCCACCGAGGAGGTTTCCGTGAGCGAAGGCCAGCCATCGTCCGTGACGGGGACTCCAGCCTCGAAGGCCGCGGGCGCATCTCGTGAGCTCCCCGAGGTCTTCTATGACCTCAAGGTCGAGGGCGAGCAGACCTCATGGATGGTCCTTCGCGCACACCTCCGCGAGGCGCTCTCGGAGCCCTACGAGCTCGTCCTCGAGGTCGCGAGCGCCGACCTCGACGCGAGCGCGGCGGCGCTCCTCTCGAAGCCCGTGACGCTCACGATGAAGCGCGGCGACCTGGCCGAGCGCCGACACGGGGTGGTGTACCGCGCGGCCAAGGTCGGCGTGACCGGCTCCCGCGCGGTGGCGAGGGTCGTCGTGGGCCCCCGGTTGCGCGCGCTCGGTCAGCGCACCGACGCCCGGATCTTCCAGGACCTCTCCGCGGTCGACATCGTGAAGAAGGTGCTCTCGGACGACGGCGTGTACGCGGGGGCGATCGACGAGACCCTCGACCGTGACTGTCCCGTGCGCGAGTACTGCGTGCAGTACGGCGAGACCGACCTCGCCTTCGTGACGCGCCTCCTCGAGAGCGAGGGCATCGCCTACGCGTTCACGCACCCCGAGGGCGACGAGGAGCGGCTGCTGCTCTTCGACCACGTCGAGGGCCTCGACGCGGTGCCGACCCTCGACGACGCGGCGGCCCCGGTGGTCACCACGGGGGCGACCTACGAGGTCGAGACGGTGCGTGACTTCGAGCGCACGCAGGAGCTCGCGCACACCTCGGTCACGCTCCGCGACTTCGACTGGACGCGCCCCGCCCTGGACCTCACGCAGGCGCACCCTGGCTCTGCGGGCCCGCGCGCCCGCTACGAGTACCCCGCGGGGCTCACCTTCGGCGGCTACAGCGACCCGAGCTACGGCGAGGACGACCGCTCCGATCAGGCCCGCTTGCGCTTCGAGGCCCACGACGTGACGGCCGACCGCGCGACGGCGAGGAGCACCCTCATCGGGCTTCGCCCTGGGGCCATCATCGAGATCGCGGGGCACGCCGACGCGGGCTGCGACGGTCGCTACCTGGTGGTGAGCGTCGAGCACTCCGGGGCGGCGCCCGACGAGCTCCTCGGCCTGCCCGACGAGGGCGGCGTGAAGGATCGCTACCGCAACCGCTTCGAGTGCGTGCCCGCCGACCGGCCCTACCGCCCCGAGAGGCGCACGCCTCGACCGAGGGTCTTTGGGATGCAGACGGCCACGGTGGTCGGGCCCGACGGTGAGGAGATCTACACCGACGAGCACGGGCGCATCCGGGTGCGCTTCCACTGGGACCGGGCCTCGCGGAAGGAGCGGTCGTCGTGCTGGGTCCGGGTGATGCAGACCTGGGCGGGCTCGGGCTGGGGCACGGTCTTCCTGCCGAGAGTGGGCATGGAGGTCGTGGTGAACTTCCTCGAGGGGGACCCAGACCGGCCGCTGGTGATCGGCTGTGTCTACAACGGAGAGAACCGGCCTCCGTACACGCTCCCTGACGAGAAGACGAAGAGCACGCTGAAGACGCGCTCGACGCCGAGCAGCGACGGCTTCAACGAGCTCCGCTTCGAGGACAAGGCCGGCGCCGAGGAGGTGTTCTTCCACGCCCAGCGCGACCACAACGAGGTGATCGAGCGCGACCACAACGAGACGGTGAAGGGCACGCAGTCGATCGCGGTGGGTGTAGACCGGAACATCGACGTCGACGGCGCGCAGAACGAGCACGTCGTCAAGGATGTAACCGAGAAGTACGACGCCGACCAGGAGACGACGGTGGGAGTCAATCGCTTCCTGACGGTGCGTGGCGAGGACGACTTCAAGGTCGACAAGGATCAGCGCTACTCGATAGGCGGCGCGCAGGAGCACTACGTCGGCAGGGGCCAGACGAACACGATCGTCGGCGACCAGACGACGAAGGTGACCGGGAAGCAGACGCTCAAGGTGGGTACCGGCCAGAAGAACACCATCAACGGAGTTCAGATCAATGAGGTGACGGCATGCGCGCCAAGTTAGTTCCCTACACGACGTGAACCGCCTGTAGCGCAGGGGTTTTCCGCCTCGTGCGAGCGCGAGTCAGCGGTCCGCGCTGTGTTTGGAGGAAGTCCGCCGCGGTCGCGGGGCGC
>JAEYZO010000299.1 GCA_023428035.1 Pseudomonadota bacterium
GAGTTTGGCCGCCGCCAACTCCCGCACAGGTGGAGCCCCCCGTGACGCAGCCATTGACGCCGCCCCCGGAGACTGCGCTCGTCGAAGCCCCGCCCGTCGATGCGTCCGCGCAGGCGGAGCCCGCGCCTGCCCCTCGCCGCACCCGGCGCTCGCGTCGCCACAGACGACATCGATGTCGCCCCTCACCGGGCGTGGTGTGCCCCCCGGAAGGCTTCTGATGGCGCGCCTGATCGCTGGAGCCCTCGCGCTCCTGCTCTGCCCGACGCTCGCGTCGGCGCAGCCTGCGCGTCGCTGCGACGGTCACGACCTCGCGCGCGCGGCGGAGTCTCGTGAGCGCGCGCGTGAGCGCTATCACTACGCCACGCGTCGGCAGGGCTACGTCGACCCCGCGGCGATCCGCGAGGCCCTCGACGCCGCCGAGGCGCAGTGTGACGCTGGAGACGACAGGGGCCTCGTCTATCGCGCCGCCGCGCTGCTCGCCCTCGCGCGTCACGCCGAGTCCGCGCGCGACCTCGACGAGTACCTCTCGCGGCACCCGATGGAATCCCACGACGAGCGGCAGCGGGTGTTCCTCCGGGAGCTCTCGTCGTCGCTCGAGGGTAGCGTGGCGCGCGTCACGGTGCAGAGCGGGCTGCCTGGCGCGACGGTGCGCGTCGTCGACGCGGTCGTGAGCGGCGACGGCCGGGTGCACTACGTCGAGCCCGGCGTCGCGCGGGTGGAGGTCAGCGCCTCAGACTATGAGCCCGCGCGGAGAACCCTCCCGTTCACCGCGGGTCGACACACCCTCGGCGTGGGCGATGCGTCGCGCTCGACGCCGCCGAGCGTGGGCGAGCTGCACGTCGACCTCAGGCCGCTCGCGCCGGTGTTGCCTGTAACGACGGCGCCGACGCCGGCGATGGTCACGCTCGCGCCGAGGCCGCAGGCGCGGGAGCACCCGCTCCGTCCCTGGGCGCTGGGCGCCGCGGTCGGGGCGGGGGCCTTCGTCGTACTGGGCGTGGCCTTCACAGCGTGGCACCAGTCGAGCTTGTCAACCTACGAAGACCAGCGCTGCGTATCGCTGGTGCCGGTGAGCGAGACCTGTCGGTCGCTCTACGACGAAGAGCGCGCCGCGAGGGGGCTGCAGGTGGCGTCGTTCATCACCGCGGGCGTGCTCGCCGCAGGCGCGGTGACCCTCTGGGTGCTCGATCGCCGCGCGGGCTCACGACGAGCGTCGATGACCGGTTGCTCACTGGCCCTTCCCGGCGGGGTTCGCTGCTCCTTCTGATGCGGAGACGTCAACTACGCGCCATCTGTGGCGCGTTCGAGAGCTCATCAGGGACTTCGCTCGCTTTCGCGGTGTCAGGAGGGTTCGCCTCCGTCTACCCTCCGCCCCATGGGGCAAGTCTCTGCACGCATGGCGGCGGCGCTCGTCGACTCGGTCGAGGCTGCGGGGATCGATCCGAGCGTCGTCCTCGACGGCTCTCCTTTCACCCGCGAGCAGCTCCGCGAGTGGTCCCGCCGCATCCCCTGGGACGACTACGTCGACATGTGGGACCGCCTCGAGGCGAAGGTCGGCCGTCAGTTCATCCTCGACGAGGTCGCCGACCGCTACGACGACCAGTTCCCCGAGGTGCGCGCGCTCGCCGGCTCCATCGTGAGCCCGATGGCCTTCGCGCGCTTCTACCTCTCTCTCGCGAGCGGGGCGGTGCCGCACCTGCGCGTCGAGACGCGCTTCCTCAACGAGCGCGAGTTCACGCTCCGCATCGAGATCCCGGAACCCTACCGGGACTCACCGGTCTACCTCCAGACCAGCGCCGTCGCGATGCGCGCCATCTCGCGCTACCTCGGGCTCCCGCCCTCCGAGGTGCGCGCCACCTTCGCACCGCGCGTGGTCGACATGCACATCACCATGCCCGCGTCGCGCACGATCCCCGCGCGGATCGAAGGCGCCTCCACCGCGTTCGCGTCGAAGGCGCTGTCGCTCATGGCGGCCCTCCAGCTCGACCTGCACCTCACTCCGGGCAACCCCGCGCCGCCCGCCTCCCCGTCGGCGGTCGACGCCTGCGAGCGCCTCGCCCGCGAGTGGAAGCTCACCCGCCGCGAGTCGCAGGTGCTCGCCGCCATCGCCGACGGAAAGGCCAACAAAGAGATCGCCGACGCCCTCAGCTGCTCCGTGCGCACCGCCGAGGTCCACGTGCTTCACCTCTTGCGCAAGGCCGGCGTGCGTACCCGCGCCGAGCTCGCCGCCGTCGTGCGGGGCCGCTCCGAGCGGCGCTGACCTACCGCCGTGGGCCCGCGGGACCTGCCACGGGGTGCGTAAGGGGCCTTCGGACAACGGCGGGCGGATCGCTGCTGACGAGGGTGTAGGCGACGGACTCCGGACGGCGTCAGGCGAGTCGGTCGCGCCAGAAGCCCGGGCGACGTCTGTTGTGCGCGACCGCGAGGACAAGGAGCACGTCGCCCGAAACGATGTAGGCGATCGCGTAGGGGAACCTCCGCAGCGGGAAGTGCCTCACGTCATCACGCGGCGAGCTGCCCGGCCAGACGGGCCACGTCAGCGGGGAGAGGGCCACGACGTCGAGCGCCGCCTCGATCGCCTCGAGGAACTCCACGCCCAGTCCTGAACGCGCTCTCTGGTACCACTCGAAGGCCTCCGCGACGTCGACGCGCGCCTCCGCGCGGAAGCGGACCTCTGTCATGAGCCGCTCACTTCGCGAGGAGCTCGGCCTTCAGAGCGGCCCAGGGGACACCCACGGGACCTTCTGCGCGGGCGCGCGCGGCGCGCTCGCTGATCTCGGCGACCCACGCGGCCTCGGCGTCTGCGTCTCCCGGGCCGTCGCAGCTCTCCAGGAG
>JAEYZO010000393.1 GCA_023428035.1 Pseudomonadota bacterium
CCGCGAGCCCGCCCGCGAGGAGGCGCGTCGCGGGGGCGATCCTCGGGAGCGGCTCGCTCAGCGCGCCCGGCGTCACCCCCCACGCGGCCAGGGCGGCGTCGAAGGCCACCACGGGGTCGTCCGACACGCTGAGCGACGCGCGGAGCATCTCTCCAGCGAGGCCGCGCGGAGGCCCGCACCAGTCGGGCCCGAAGGGGTCTTCGCGCGAGAGCCCGGGGAGCGCGAACACGTCGCGGGGCGCGAACGCGAGGGGCGCCGTCGCGGCCGCGTCGCGCAGGAGGAGGTCGAAGCGATCGGCCTCGTGCAGGTTGCCGCGGAGCTGCTTCCAGAGCTCGTCGGCCTCGTGGCCGAAGCGGCGCCGCCCGCCGCGCTGGTCGAGCGCGCGGAGCCCCACGTGCGCGGCTTGATAGAACGGTCGCACGGTCTCGTACTCCATCGCCGCGGAGGCTATCCCGACGGGAGCGCCCGCGTCAGCCCTCGTCGTAGGTGCGCTGCCCGGCGTCGCAGAGCCCCCGCACCGCGCACCGGCCGCAGCGCTCCCGCTCGGGCGACGGGTCGAAGCGGCCCTCGCGCAGCACCTCGGCGGCGGCGCGCACCGTCTCGCGCACCCCGTCGAGCACGTGGTCGTCGACGGGGCTGCGGTCTTCGTGGCCCTGGTCGAGCTCCCACACCTCGACGGCGGTGGCGTCGCGGCCCGTGAGGGTCTTGTAGCCGAGCGCATAGAGGTGGAGCTGCGCCATCGTCTGCAGCTCCGACTGCGCGTGCGCGGTGCTCTTGAAGTCGACGATGCTCGCCTCGCCGTCGTCGCCGCGCACCACGAGGTCGATGCGCCCCGCGACGCTCACGCCGTCGCCCAGGGGGAGCTCGATAGCCTTCTCGACGAACTCCACCCGGTCGAGGGTGCCCTCGTGGCGTCGGAGGTACGCGCGCAGGACGCGCTCGCCGGCCTCGCGCCGCCGCGCGTACACCGAGGGCGTCGCGAAGGGGAGCCGGAGGAAATCATCGAGCAGCGCGGGCACGTCGTCGGCGGTGCAGCGCTGCCCGTCGAGCGCCCGGCGGTGCACCTCGGCGAGGGCGTCGTGGATCGACGCTCCGAAGCCCTGCGCGGGCTCGGGCGGCGGCGAGAAGCCATAGACCGACTGGAGCTGAAAGCGCCGCGGGCACTCGAAGAGGGACTTCACCGTGGTGAAGTCGAGGCGGGCGTCGCTCACGCCGGCCTTGGGCGTCGGCGTCGCGCGCTCGATCACGGCAGACGGCTCGGCGGAGACCTGCGGCTGGCGCTGCGCCCAGGTGAAGAACTGCGACGGACGTCGCCAGAAGCCGTACTCGGGCCGCGGCGCGAAGGTGAGGAGGAGCCAGCGCCGCGCGCGGGTGACCGCGACGTAGAAGAGCCGTCGCTCGTCGTCGAGGTCGCCGCGGTACCGCTCGCCGCCCACCACGGCCTCGACGGGGACGATGTCCCACCAGTCTTTGCGCTTCTTCTTCGCGGGGTCGCCGCCCTTGGGCATCACCGAGGGGAAGCGACCCTCGATCATGCCGGGCACCGCGACCACGGCCCACTGGAGGCCCTTGGCCTTGTGCACGGTGAGCACCCGCACCGCGTCGGGGTTGGCGACCCCCGCGTCGACCACGCCCTCGGCGTACTGGTCCTTCGCGGTGTTCTCGAGGAACTCCACGAGGCGCGCGTACTTCGCCGTGATGTTCGTGTGGTGGTGTACGCCCTCGAAGTCCGCGAGGAGGCGCGAGAACACCCCGAGGTTCGCCAGCATCGCCTGGCCGCGTCCGCGCTCCCCCGGCACGCCCTCGACCCGCACCCGCAAGCGCGCGAGGAACTCCAGGAACACCCGCTGCGGGAGGAGGTCGTCGGCGGCGTCGTCGTCGCGAAAGCGCACCTCATCACGCACCGCCTCGGCGTAGGCGACCCCCGCGGCGAGGTCCTCGTCCCGGGTGCGCGGCACGGCCTCGACCCACATCGCCCGGAGCGCTTGCGCGGAGACCTCCGCGTCGCCCACGAAGCGGAACAGGCCCGCCGCGGCCTGGGCCTCACGCGTCTCGAAGAGGTTGTTGAGCCCGCTCACCACGTAGGGGATCCCGCGCGCGGCGAAGGCGTCGACGAGGGGAGCCGCGGTGCGCTTGAGGTCCATGCGCACGAGCACGGCGAAGTCGCTCCACGCGAGGCCGCGCCGCGTCGCTCCGTCGTCGAAGGCAGCACCATGGAGCTCGGCGAAGCGGTCGGCGATCCACTCGGCCTCGGCGCGAGGGTCCGCGAAGGCGCGAGCGACGATGTCACCCCGCGCGTGGGGCTGGGCGCCGGTCGAGACCATGCTCTTCGCGAGGCGCTCGCGGTTCTGCGCGATGAACGCTCGGGCGAGGTCGACCACCGCGGCGCTCGAGCGGAAGTTCTCTTGGAGGCGCACCGTGCGCGCGCCGGGGTAGCGCTCGGTGAAGCGCAGGATGTTGGTGATGTTGGCGCCGTTCCACTGGAAGATGCTCTGGTCGTCGTCGCCCACGACGCAGAGCCACGCTCCGAGGTCCGCGAGCGCCCGCACGACGCGCTCCTGGATGGGGTTCACGTCCTGGTACTCGTCGACGATGACGTGCCGCACCCGAGCGCGGAGCCGCTCTCGGAGGGCCTCGTCGGACTCCAGCGCGCGGGCTGCGTGCTCGAGGATCGACGTGTAGTCGAGGTACCCGCGGTCTTCGAGGAGCGCGCGCCACTGGGCGAGCGCGTCGACGGCGGGGTTGCCCCGCAGCGCGTCGGGCGCGAGCTCGGCCTGGCGGAGCACGTCGAGGGCCGAGAGGTAGACGCCCGTGTGCTTCCACGCGTCGAGCGCGTCGCCGTAGAGGAAGCGCGCCGTCGCGCGACCGCTGCGCTCGGGGTGCCGCTCGACGAGCATGCGCTGCGCGACCTCGTCGAGGACGGGCCTCCCCGCGAAGCCGCTGACCTCGCTGCGCAGAAGATCCAGGCAGAAGCCGTGGATCGTGCCGACGTACATCTCCGCGAGCCCGGGGAGCTCGCCGAGCGATGCGCGCACGCGGGCGCCGATGCGCTCCTTCAGCTCGCCCGCGGCCTTGTCGGTGAAGGTGAAGGCGACGACGTCGCGCGGCGCGACGGGAGCGGCCCCGTCGGGGGGCGGCGCGAGGAGCCGCGCGACGCGGCGGGCGACGACCTCGGTCTTGCCCGAGCCCGCGCAGGCGATGAGCTGGAGGTGCCCGTCGCGGTGCGCGATGGCGTCGAGCTGCGAGGCGGTGAGCTCCATCGAGGGGGCGGAGTGTAGACGCAGGGCGGACGCGGGGTCGCTACGCCCCCCGCTCAGCAGATCACCC
>JAEYZO010000420.1 GCA_023428035.1 Pseudomonadota bacterium
GGCACACGCCCTCGCGCGTCCGCCCCGCGCGCCCGGCGCGCTGCGTGGCCGAGGCCTTCGAGACCTTCTGCACGCGCAGGGTGGGCAGGCCCGACCACGGCGCGTGCGCGGCGACGCGGGCGAGGCCGCCGTCGATCACCGCGGCCACGCCGTCGATCGTCACCGAGGTCTCGGCCACGTTCGTCGAGAGGATCACCTTGCGCTTCGACGCGGGCGACACCGCGCGGTCCTGCTCCGCGGGCGGGAGGTCTCCGTGCAGCGGCAGGACGAGGAGGTCGTGACGTCTCGCGATCTCGCCGCAGGTCTCCATCGCGCGTCGGATCTCCGCCGCGCCGGGGAGGAACACCAGCACGTCGCCGTCGAGCCCGCGCGTGACGAGCGCGGCCAGCGCCGACGACACCAGCGCAGACAGGGGGCGATCGTCCATGCGCGGGAGGTGCTCGATAGTGACGTCGAAGCGCCGGCCCTCGGAGCGCACCGTGGGCGCGGGGTCGCCGTCGCCGCCGAGGAAGCGCGCGACGGGGCCGCCGTCGAGGGTCGCGCTCATCACCACCAGCTTGAGGTCGGGCCGCTCCCTCCGCTGGAGCGCGCGGAGCATCGCCAGGGCGACGTCTCCCTGCAGGTGCCGCTCGTGGAACTCGTCGAGCACCACCGCGCCGACCCTCGGGAGCGTCGGCTCCGCGAGGAGCTTGCGCGTCAACACCCCCTCGGTGACGAAGCGGATCCGGGTGCGCTGAGACGAGACGTCCTCGAAGCGCACCTGCCAGCCGACGGCGTCGCCGGGCTTCTCTCCGCGCTCCTCGGCGACGCGTCGGGCGGCCATGCGCGCGGCGAGACGTCGGGGTTCGAGCACCACCACCTCGCGGTCGCCCGCGAGCCCCGCGTCGAGGATCGCCCCCGGGACGCGGGTGGTCTTGCCCGCGCCGGGCGGGGCTTCGAGCACGGCGCAGCCGCGGGCGCGCAGGGCGTCGAGGAGCGCGGGCAGCGCGGCGTCGACGGGGAGCGGTGTCACGGCGGGGGGCATCGGTCGTCTCTGACGAAAACGTGACGGCGGAGAGCGCCCGGATACCCTGCGCGGCGAAGGAGGTCCACGTTGGACATCAAGAAGATCATCGCGCGGCTGCCGTCGGGGTACGTGGAGGAGACCGCCGGGATGGACGGCGCCCAGCTCCGGTCAGAGATCATCAAGGCCGAGGCCTCGCTCCGCGAGGTCGACAAGGAGCAGAAGGCCGACGAGAAGCTCCAGGGGGCCAAGGAACTCCTCAAGGACCTCGCGGGCGCCTACAACGACGCGCGCAAGGCCCAGCGCGCCAAGATCGCCTACACGCTCCACATGCTGGAGGAGCGCGGCGAGCTCGGCGAGGTCGAGTTCAACCCCGACGGCGACCTCACCACCCGTGAGAGCCGCCCCGCCCCCGCGCGCGCCGCCGCCGCGCCCGCCAAGAAGACCCGCGCGGCCTGAGCGCGGCGCGGAGTTCGACCCCTTCCTTCGCTTCTCCCCTCCCGTGAGGTGAAACCCCTCGGGCCAGGGATGAAACGTCCCTGCCCAGGGGTGTTTCATCCCTCGCCCTGGCGCCTACTCCCCCTGACGGCCCGTGAGCATCGCCTGGAGCCGCGCGAGCTCCGCGGGCTCGGCCAGCACCGTGAGGTCAGCGCCCGCGTCGCCCCACTGCTCGTCGAGCACCCGCGTCGCGCGGTGGGCCTCGCTCACCACCTTCGCCATCGCGTGCGGCACGTGCAGCGTCGCGCGCACCATCCCCTCGGCGAAGAAATCGAGGATCACCCCGCGCACCCGAGCTACGTCCTCCGGGGCCTTCGCAGAGACGTAGAGCGCGTCGGGGAATCGCGACTCGGCCTCCTCCCGCTGCTCCGCGGTCATCTGGTCGACCTTGTTCACCACGAGCCGCGTGGCGATGTCTCCCGCGCCGATCTCCTCGAGCACCTCGCGCGTGACGGCGAGCTGGTTCCACACGTCGGGGTCGCTGCCGTCGACGACGTGCAGGAGCAGCGACGCCTCGCGGGCCTCGTCGAGCGTCGAGCGGAACGACGCCACCAGGTCGTGCGGGAGCTTCTTGATGAAGCCCACCGTGTCGCTCACCAGCACCCGCGGCCTGCCCTCGGGGTGCAGCGCCCGCACGGTGGTGTCGAGGGTCGCGAAGAGCTTGTCGGCGACGTAGACCTCGCTCCCCGTGAGCGCGCGCATCAGCGAGCTCTTGCCCGCGTTGGTGTAGCCCACCAGGGCCACGCGCTTCTGCTCCTGCCGCCGCGCCCGCCGCACGCCCTGCTCGTGCGCCACCGAGGCGAGCTCCCTCTTCAGCTCCGCGACGCGGTCACGGATGCGGCGGCGGTCGAGCTCCAGCGAGCTCTCGCCCGCGCCCTTTCCGCCGATGCCGCCGCGCTGGCGGTCCGCGCCGCCGCCCTCGCGCATCCGCGGGGCGACGTAGTTCAGCCGCGCGATCTCGACCTGCAGCCGCGCCTCCCGGCTGCGCGCGTGCCGGTGGAAGATCTCGAGGATCACCGCGGTGCGGTCCATCACCTCGACGCCCGTGGCGCGCTCCAGGTTGCGCGCCTGCGTCGGGGTGAGCTCGTGGTCCACCGCGACCAGCGCGACCTTGCCCGCGCCCACCGCCGGCGCCGCCTCCCCGTCGTCGGCGAGGTCGAGCGCGGGCTCCTCGTCGAGGCCGAGGTCGTCGTCCTCGTCCTCCTCGGCGTCGATGCGGCGCGCCCTCCGCGTCGCGCCCGAGGGGATCACGCCGGTGCCGCCCGTGAGCTCGGCGAGCTCCATGAGCTTGCCCTCGCCGAGCACCGCCGCCGCTGACAGCCGCGCGCGGCGCTGCGAGACGGTGCCGACGACCTCGTACCCGAGGGTGTGCACGAGGCGCTCGATCTCCTGCATCGAGGCTCGGTGAGCGGCGTCGTCGACGTCGGCGAGCTGCACGCCGACGATCACTGCCTTGGGGCGCGTGGCCTTGGGGTCGGGTTCCATTCGGGCGCGGGAAGGTACCACCGTCGGGGCGGGGCTTGCGGCAGAGGGGCGCGCGGGAGACAACCCCGCACCGCCGTGACCACCGAGCCTGACTCCCGCTGCCCGCGCTGCGACAAGCCCCCGAGCTTCTGCGTCTGCGACCGCATCACCCCGCAGCCCACGCGCACCCGCGTGCTCATCCTCCAGCACCCGCGCGAGCAGGACCGAGACTACGGCACCGCCTCCCTCGTCCTCGCGATGCTGCCCAGCGCCGAGAAGCGCGTGGGGCTCTCGTGGGCCTCGCTCGCCGCGGCCACCGGCGACGACGCCGCCGACGCGCGGCGCTGGGCCGTGCTCTACCCTCACTCCCTCCTCAAGGAACTCCCCCCCGACCTCGCCGCCAAGCCCGTGCTCTTCCTCGACCGGCAGGGCGACGAGCGCGAAGACAAGAGCCCCCTCGACGGCGTGATCGTGCTCGACGGGTCGTGGTCCCAGGCCAAGGCCATCTGGTGGCGCAACGCCTGGCTCCTCAAGCTCAACCGCGCCGTGCTCCACCCGACTGAGCCGTCGATCTACGGAAAGCTCCGGCGCGAGCCCCGCCGCGAGGCGGTCTCCACCCTCGAGGCCGTCGGTGACCTCCTCGTCGCCAACGGCGAAGCGAAGGAGGTGCGCGAGGCCCTCCGAAAGGTCTTCCGCACCATGGTGCAGCGCGCCCGCGACGCCGCGGCCAAGGCGGCGCCGCGCCCCGCGGAGCCCGCGGCCTCCACGCCTTCAGAGCCCCCCTCGGGCGTTGAAGACGACTGAAGCCTTTCCGTATATCTTCCGCGCCGCTCCGGAGGAGTGGGGTCGCCGCGGCGTGGTCGGCGCGCTCACCCCGGAGGCTCGTCCCTACTCAGGAGGTCATCCCGTCGTGAATCCCCGTCGCGCTTCGTTCCTCTCAATGGCCCTCGTCGCGGGCGCGTCCCTCTCGGTGGGCGCGGGCTGCGCGCGCACCGCCACCTTCGCCGTCACGCGCCCCGCGATGCTCAACGCCGCGGCGGTGGGCAACACCATGCAGGTCCGCCCCGTCCAGGCCGCGACCGGGATGCCTATGGACCTCCAGGCCGCCGCGGAGATCACCGCCGACCTCCAGGGCCGCATCACCAACAGCCTCAACCCCTCCATCCGCCTCGTGGCCGGCAACGGCGGCGTGGTCATCACCGGCACGCTCATCAACAACGTCTACGGCGAGGAGATCCAGCGCAGCGACGGCACCTGCACCCGCTCGGTGCCCTACTACGCCCAGGGCCGCACGCAGTACCGCGTCGAGAACTACGCCTGCACCACCCTGACCCGCATCGGCACGGCGCACGCGACGATCCAGTTCCAGGTGCTGCACGGCACCAGCGGCGAGGCCATCTTCGACCAGACCTACGAGGACACCGCGCGCAACACCACCACGGGGCGCATCAGCGCGTACGAGCGCTCCGAGCCCGCGCCCATCGACGGCCTCGGGATGCTCCACGCCATCCGCACCACCCTCACCGAGCACTTCGCGCACGTCATCCTCCCGTGGCGCGAGAACGTCACCGTCGAGTTCGAGGACTGCGACGGCGAGAGCCGCTGCCGCCAGGGCTTCGAGATGGTGCAGCACGGCAACCTCGCCGGCGCCGAGCCGCTCTTCACCGCGGTCATCGGCCAGTTCTCGAACCCCGGCGTGCCCGTGCCCCCGGGGCAGGCCGAGCGCGTCGGCGAGGCCTTCTACAACCGCGGCATCACCCGATCGTACATGGGCAACTACTCCCGCGCGGTGGCCGACCTGACCCGCGCGATCCAGCTCCGCCCCGACGAGAGCGACTGGCAGCAGGAGCTCCAGAACGCCCAGCGCATGGCCCGGGACCAGGAGTCGCTGCGCCAGCAGGGCGCGGTGCAGAACGAGACCCAGAACGTGCAGCAGGCGGGCACCCCGTGAAGCCCCGCAGCGCCATCGCCGCGGCGGCGCTGGTCGCCGCGGGCTCAGCCGCGCTGTGGTCGTGCAGGACCCAGGGCGACGCGACGGTGAACACCGCGCAGCTCCAGGCGGCGAACTCGCAGTTCTTCCAGGAGCAGATCCGGCTCGCGCGCGAGGCCCTCGCCAGGCAGGAGTGGGAGGCCGCGAGGCAGAACCTCGAGGGCATCGTCGACGCCGTCCCCGCGACGGACCCGCTCGGCGCCGAGGCGAGGGCGGGCCTGGCCGAGATCGCCTTCGAGCTCGGAGACTACCAGCGGGCCATCCAGGTCGCGGCGGAGGTCCCCCCGGGCACCGCCCACACCGCGAGGGCGCTGGAGTACCGCGGGCTCGCGCAGCTCTTCTCGTGCGACTTCGACGCGGCGACGCAGACCTTCTACCAGCTCGCCGAGGCCGACCCGCCCCGCGGGAGGGTCTGGCTCGGCG
>JAEYZO010000449.1 GCA_023428035.1 Pseudomonadota bacterium
GTGTCGCGGGTCGCGTCGAGGAGCAGCGCCCACACCGCGTCGGGCACGTCGGGCCTGCCCTGGTACCCCCGCACCGCGGTGAGGCTCGCGTCGGGCTCGGGGAGGTCCGCGAGGGCCTCGAGCGCGAGCAGGCCCGCGGCGAAGACGTCGGTCGCGGGGGTGCGCTCGGCGCCGCTCAACTGCTCGGGCGCCTGGCAGCGCACCGAGCGCGCGCTCTGCCGCGGGGCCTCGAAGGGGTCGCACCAGGGCCCGAGGCCGACGTCGATGAGCCGCGCGTCGACGGCGTCGCCGGTCTCGGGGATCGGGCCCACGAGCACCGACGCGGGCGAGAGGGCGTCGTGCACCATGGGCGGACGTCGGGCGTGGGTGACCTCGAGGGAGGCGCAGAGGTCGTCGAAGATCGACGCGATCACCTCGAGGCGCAGGGGGGTCTCGCTCGCGCGGGCCTCGTCGAGGCGGGTGCCGAGCGAGGCGCCCTCGAAGAACTCGTAGACGAGGTAGGGCCGGGTGTCGTGCAGGCCGTGGTTCACCACGGTGAGCACGGCCGGGTGGCGCACCTCGCGCACGGCCTTGAAGTGGTTGACCAGCGGCTGCGGGAGCCGCTGCGCGCCGTCGATGGGGCGGAGGAACTTCACCGCGACGAGGCGGTCACGGAAGCGAGTGTCCTGGGCCTTCCAGACCTCGCCGAGGCCGAAGTCGTCGAGGCGCGAGAGCAGGGTGTAGCGCCCGTCGATGGAGGTCTCGGCCGAGAGGGCAACGGGGGCCATGGCCGTGCGTTGTAGGGCAGCACGGCGCCGGAACACAAACGCCGTCTCGCGCCGCGGGAGCCGCAGTGCCCGATCACTTGCCCGAGACGGGCCGCATGAGGGATCGTTGCCGCGATGCGCGCGGTGAATCCTTCCCTTCGACTCCTCGGTGTGTGCGTCGCCCTCGGGGCCCTCGGCCTCGCTTGCGGCGGCAGAGACCGCCCCGACAACCTCGCCGGCGGCGGGGGCATCGGCTTCGACGTGCCCTTCGGCGACGGGGGCAACCGCAGCGAGACCGGGGGCGATGGGGGCGCGAGCGACATCGCCTCCGACGGCGGCGCCCCCATGGACGGCGGCGCTACCGATACGGGCGGCGGCACTGACGACACGGGCTCGCCCCCCGACGACACGGGCGGCACCGACGACGCGGGCGACGACGCCGGCGGCCCGCAAGACGCGGGCGACGAAGACGCGGGCGAGCCCTGCACCACGCCGGGCAGCGTCGAGACCTGCGACTGGCCCTACCCCGCGGAGATCCTCCTGCACGGCTGCGCGCGCGGGATGCGCACCTGCGGGATGAACCGCCGCTGGGGCGAGTGCGCCGGCCGCGTCGAGCCCCAGACCGAGACCTGCAACAACATGGACGACGACTGCGACGGGGTGATCGACAACGTCTACCGCGAGTGCGGCCTGGGCATCTGCCGCCGCCGGATGCTCGCGTGCGTGCTCGGCCGCGAGGTGCCCTGCACGCCCTTCGACCCCGAGCCGACGGAGCGCTGCAACAACCTCGACGACAACTGCAACGGCATGGTCGACGAGATGCTCACCCGCGGGTGCTTCTCGGCCCCCGACAGCTACCGCGACCGCGGCGCCTGCCGCGCGGGCACGCAGTCGTGCGCCATGGGCGAGTGGGGCGCGTGCACGGGCGAGGTGCTCCCCCGCGCCGAGGTGTGCTCGAACACCGCCGACGACGACTGCGACGGCACCGTGAACAACGGCTGCCCCGACACCTGAACCCGCCCGTAGGCCCGATGCGACACGGCACGGTGACACTCCTGACGGCGCTCTCGCTGGCGCCCGCGGCGGCCCTCGCGCAGCGCCTGCCCTCCTCGCGGGAGGCGGCCCCGAGGGTGTACGTCGTTCGCGCGGGCGACACGCTCTTGCGGGTCGCGGGCCGGCTCGGGGTGGCCCCGCGGGAGCTCGCCGCGCGCAACGGGATCGCGCCCCCCTACCGGCTCGCGGTGGGGAGACGTCTGCGCCTGCCCGACGGGGTCTCGCCCGAGGTGCTGCGCACGCTCCCCTTGCGCGACGCGCCCGCGGCAGACGCGACGTCGACGTCGGGTGACGCGGCGCCGACGGAGCGGCGGAGGGCCGGCTTCGTCACCATGGTGCGGGCCCGCGACGAGGCCGAGCTGGCGACCAACTTCGCCGCGGCGATGCCCAACCTGCGGCTGCGCGTCGAGCGCTTCCTGCGGGCGAGGGACGGGCGGCAGCACCTCGTCCACCCGCGGGTGATGCGCTTCCTTCAGTCGTTGAGCGACCGCTTCAACGGCCGGCGGATCGTGGTGCTGTCGGGCTTTCGCCCGCGGGCGAGGGGGGCCCCGCTCGACCGCCACGCCCAGGGCTACGCGGTCGACCTGCGGGTCGAGGGCGCGCCCCTGAGGGCGGTGTGGGAGTTCTGCCAGCAGGCGCGGGGGATGGGCTGCGGCCTGTACGCGGGCGGCAACTACGTACACGTCGACGCGCGCGACGACGCCGAGGCGTGGACGGGCGGCCCGAGACGTCGCGGGCAGGAGGTGCCCGTGATCGACCCTGACCGCTACGAAGACCCCGCGGTGGTGCGCGAGGACGCTCGACCCGACGACGCCCCGTCCCGCTCCCGCTGACGGGGCGCGTCGCCTGGCCGCCGTCCTTCGTCGCTCGCGTGCGTCGAGCACGCGTCGCTCCTCAGGACGCGGCCATGCTCGCGC
>JAEYZO010000442.1 GCA_023428035.1 Pseudomonadota bacterium
CGCCGCGGCGAGCGCCCTGCTGCGCGAGAGGGCGCGGGCGCTGTAGACGGCGGGGGCCGCGGCGTGCAAGAACCCTGTCCCGCGCGGCGCCTCCGTGCGAACGCGCGCGACACCATCGAGGCGCGACGCCGAGGAGACGACACTGTGACGATGTACCAGGGGTCCTGGGGCCCGCCGCCCGCACTCTCACCGCAGGGGATGACGCTGGAGCGTCACATCCTCGAGCGACAGCGGGGCATCCCCGGGGCCACCGGCGACTTCACGGGGCTGTTCCAGCAGATCGCCCTCGCGGCCAAGATCATCAACTCCCGCGTCCGCCAGGCGGGCCTCGCGGGCATCCTCGGCCTCACGGGCGAGCGCAACGTGCAGGGCGAAGAGGTCCAGAAGCTCGACGAGTTCGCCAACACCGTCATCGTCCGCTCCGTCGAGGCCGGCGGCCACCTCTGCGTGATGGCGAGCGAGGAGGTCGACGAGCCCATCCGCATCCCCAACCAGTACCCCACGGGCAAGTACGTGCTGCTCTTCGACCCCCTCGACGGCAGCTCGAACATCGACGTCGACATCTCCATCGGCACGATCTTCTCGATCCACCGCCGCGTCACCGTCGGTCGCCACGGCGGCCTCGTCGACTGCCTCCAGCGAGGCACCTCGCAGGTCGCCGCGGGCTACGTGATCTACGGCTCGAGCACGGTGCTCGTGTACTCCACCGGCGACGGCGTGCACGGCTTCACACTCGACCCCGCGGTGGGCGAGTTCTTCCTCTCCCACGAGAGCATCCGCATCCCCCCGAAGGGCAAGAGCTACTCGGTCAACGAGGGCAACACGCACCTCTGGCCCGACGACGTGCGGCGCTGGGTCGAGAGCTTGAAGGCCCCGAAGACCAGCGCCGACGGCTCGGTCACGTCGAGCTACTCCTCGCGCTACGTCGGCTCCCTCGTGGCCGACTTTCACCGCACGCTCCTCAAGGGCGGCGTCTTCGCCTACCCCGCCGACAAGAAGTCCCCCTCCGGAAAGCTCCGCCTCCTCTACGAGGCCGCGCCCATGTCGTTCATCTGCGAGGCCGCGGGCGGGGCGGCCATCGACGGCGAGCGGCGTATCCTCGAGATCGAGCCCCAGCGCCTCCACGAGCGCACGCCGCTCTACCTCGGCTCCAAAGAAGACGTCGCCGTCGCCAGGGAGTTCCTCCGCGGCGCGTGAGCCCGACCCTCGCGCGCCTGCTCTCTGACGACGCGCGGCTCCTCGCGCGCCCCTTCGCCACCAGCGAGCGCCTCGGCGCCGAGCCCGACGAGCCCCACCGCCGCGCGCTCCCGGCGCGGCTCGCCCTGTACCTCCTGCACCTCGCGGCCTTCGTCTCGCTCACCACGGCGGGTCGCCTCGTCCCCGCGCACGTCCCCTTCACGGCGCTCGCGTGGAGCTTCCTGCCCGCGCTGCAGGCCCTCTCGCTGTGGGTCGCGCTGCGCGTCGCCGGCGCCCGGCGACCCTTCGCGGCGATGTTCTCGCGCTACCTCCTCGGCCACGCGCCCTGGCTCCTGCTCCTCTACGCCCTCGCGGCGGTGTGCCTCTTCGCGCCGCGCGTCGCCGACGCCTTCGGCTGGCTCCTCTCCTCGGGCGCGCTCCCCGTCGCGCTCGCGGTCTCGCTCGCCTGGGGCGCGCTGATCAACGTCGCGCTCCTCCGTCGCGCGGTGGGGCTGCCCCCCGCCCGCGCCGCCCTGGCCGCGGTGGCCTTCTACCTCTGCCTCGCGGGCTGCGTCGTCGGCTACTACGCCGGGGTCGGCGAGCTCCTCCCGCTCTTCGGGGTGGTGTCGTGAGCCCGCGAGCGCTCGCCTGGGCGCTCCTCGGGCTGGGCTTCGTCGCCGGGGCCCTCTTCGATCGACGACCCGCGCTCAACCCTCCGCGGGTCGGCGGCCGATGGGTGCTCGAGGGGGAGTTCCACGCGCACACGCGCTTCAGCGACGGCTTCCTCTCGCCCGTCGACCTGGTGACGCACGCGCGTCGACGCGGGCTCGACGTGCTCGCGGTCACCGAGCACAACCTGCTCTTCCCCGCGGAGCTCGCGCGGGCGTGGTCGCGCGCGACGCGCGGGCCGACGGTGATCGTCGGAGAGGAGGTGACCTCCCGCGCCTACCACGTGCTCGCCTACGGGCTGCGCGAGACCGTGGCCCCGAGGCGTGACCTGAACAAGGTCATCGACGCCGTGCACGCGCAGGGGGGCTTGGTCTTCGCGGCGCACCCGGTGCGGCGCTTCTGGCGAGAGCTCCTGCCGGCGCGAGCGCGGCTCGACGGGGCGGAGCTGATGCACCCGATCGCGTACGAGCTCCGCCGCGGCGGCGGGGGCTGGCGCTGGGGCGATATGCGCGAGTACTTCGTCGGCGCGCGCGCGCAGGGACGTCACTTCACGCCGCTCGGCGCGTCGGACTACCACTTCTTCTCGCCGCTCGGGCTGTGCCGCACGGTGCTGCACGCGCGGGAGCGCACCGAGGCCGGCGTGATGGAGGCGCTGCGCGAGGGCAGGGTGGTGGTCTTCGACCGCGAGGGCCGCGCGTACGGAGACGAAGCGCTCGCGCGCTCGCTGCGCGCCGCGGGCTGGCGGCCGAGGCCGCAGGACGACAACTACCGGGGCGAGGGGACGCTCGACCGGGTCACCCGCGCGCTGGGCCTGCTGGGAGCGGTGGGGCTGCTCCTCCTACGGCGACGCTGAGAGCGTGCTCAGGCCGAGGGGGCGGGCTGCGCGGGCTTCGAGGCGAGGTAGCAGGGCTTGCAGAGGGCGGGGCGCTCGGCGGTGGGCTCGAAGGGCACCGACGCGGCGGCGCCGCACTGGGCGCAGGGCGCGTCCCACCGGGGGCGCTCGCGGCGGCGGGGCGGGGGCTCGTGCGCGGTGGTCTTCGCGGAGGGGCGGCCCCCGCGGGTGTCGTGAAAGCCGGGGCTGCGGTAGGCGTTCGGGTCGGTGCCCGAGCGGTCGCTCCGCCGC
>JAEYZO010000688.1 GCA_023428035.1 Pseudomonadota bacterium
CGCGGTCCTCGAGCGCCGCCCGCAGGTGCGCGTCGGCGTCGAGCCAGCGACCGAGGGCCTGCTCCGCGAGGGCCACCTGCGCGCGCGCCCTCCCCGACGGGCGCCGCTCCATCAAGCCACGAAAGACCCCGAGGGCCTCCTCGTCTCGGCCCGCCTCGCGCAGGTCGGCCCCGCGGCGGTAGAGCGCCTCGTCGTCGGCGGGCTGCGCGACCACGGTCACCGCGCGCAGCGAGGCCGCGAGCACCCAGACCGTGAGCGACCGACGCGCCACCACGACGGGCGCGACACTACCGCAGGACGCACACCCCGCGCTGAACTCCGCGTCGCTCCCCCGTAGACCCGTCGCCCCGCGCTCCGACGCACGGTATCGTCCGCGGCCCTATGAGCCCCTCCCTCGCCGCCACCCTCGACGCCCTCAAAGACCAGTTCACCGCGCTCCACACCCGCAAGGAAGACCTCTTCTGGGACGCCAAGATGGGCCTCAGCGACGACCCCGCCGCCACGCAGCGCGCCCACTCCGAGGCCGAGGTCGCGATGAACCGCTTCCTCCAGGACCCCTCGCGCATCGCCGACCTGCGCGGGTACGAGTCCCGCGGAGAGGGATCCCCCGACGAGCGCCGCGCCCTCGCGGGCTGGATCGCCCTCTTCGCCGCCAACACCATCGAGTCGCCCGAGGCCCGCGCCCTCTCCGAAGAGATCGTCCACATGGAGGGCGCGCTCCAGCAGGCCCGCGCGAAGCTCGACCTCGGCTTCACCGACCCCGCCACCGGACAGTGGGAGCCCGCGGGGAGCAACAAGCTCGCCCTGCTCATCCGAAACGACCCCGACGCCCGACGCCGCAAGGCCGCCTACGAGGCCCTGCGCTCCGTCGAGCCCCACGTGCTCGCCCACGGCTTCCTCGACGTGGTGAAGAAGCGCAACGCCCTCGGCCGCCTCCTCGGCCACGAGGACTACTACGCCTGGCGCGTCCACGTCGTCGAGCGCATGACCAAGTCGCGGCTCTTCTCGATGCTCGACGAGCTCACCGCGCGCACCGCCGACATCGCCCGCCGCGAGATGGCCGCCTTCGCCCGACAGCACGGCGAAGACTCCCTCCACCCCTGGAACTTCCTCTTCCTCCGCGCGGGGGCCCTCGCCGCGAGGGTCGACCCCTACTTCGGCTTCGGCCCCGCCCTGCGCCGCTGGGGCGAGTCCTTCGCCGCCCTCGGCGTCACCTTCCGCGGGGCCACCCTCACCCTCGACCTCGTCGACCGCGCGGGCAAATACGAGAACGGCTTCATGCACGGCCCCGAGGTGGCCTTCTTCGACCACGGCGCCTGGCGCCCCGCGCGCATCAACTTCACCGCCAACGCCGTGCCCGGCGCCGTGGGCAGCGGCCTGCGCGCCACCGAGACCCTCTTCCACGAGGGAGGCCACGCGGCCCACTTCGCGAACATCCTCACCGACGCGCCCTGCTTCTCCCAGGAGTTCGCCCCCACCTCCGTCGCCTACGCCGAGACCCAGTCCATGTTCATGGACTCCCTCCTCGAAGACGCCGACTGGCGCGCGCGCTACCTCCGCGACCCCGCCGGCGAGCCCATCCCGCAAGAGCTCATCGAGGCCGTCATCCGCGAGGCCCAGCCCATGCGCGCGTGGGACCTCCGCGCGATGCTCACCGTCCCCATGGCCGAGCGGGCCCTCTACGAGATCCCCGACGCCGAGCTCACCGACGAGCGCGTGCTCGACACCTTCAGGGCCATCGAGCGAGACCTCCAGGGCCTCTCCGCCGGCCAGCGCCCCGTGCTCGCCGTGCCCCACCTCCTCACGGGTGAAGCCAGCGCCTACTACCACGGCTACGTGCTCGCCGAGATGGCCGTGCACCAGACCCGAGCGCACTTCCTCAAGCGCGACGGGCACCTCGTCGACAACCCCCGCGTCGGCCCCGACCTCGCCGCCCACTACTGGAAGCCCGGAAACAGCGCCACCTTCGACGAGACCCTCGCGGCCCTCACCGGCACCGGCCTCTCCGCCGACGCGATCGTCTCGGACTGCGCCCTCACCGCCGACGAGGCCGTGGCCCGCGGGCGGGCCGCCATCGAGAGGCTCCCGTCGATCCCGAAGCGCGAGGGGCCCGTCGACCTCGACGTGAAGCTCAAGGTCATCCACGGCCGCGAGACCGTGGCCACCAACGCCGAGGGCTTCGAGCCCGCGTGCGAGCAGTTCGAGCGATGGATTTCCACGCTCTGACCAACGGCCCCGCGGAGCCCACCGCCCAGGTGACGGCGCCGCGGCGGATAGGGTAGGCTCGCGCCCGACAGTGAGGCCCGACCTGTGGGGTGCGGGCGGTCGGCGACGGTGGCTCCCAAGGGGCGAATCAGCGGTGGCGGTTGCAGTAGCGGATCACGGACGAATCGGCGCGGTCGTCGCCGGGCGATACCGCCTCGTCCGCGTGCTCGGCCGCGGGGGCATGGGCATCGTCTACGAGGCCGAGCGCACCACCGACCAGCGCCACGTGGCCATCAAGGTCATGCACCCCGAGGAGCAGGTGGTGGCCGAGAACGCGCGGCGCTTCATGCACGAGGCCGCCGCCGCGGGCCTGCTCAAGCACCCCAACGTCGTCGAGGTGCTCGACCAGGGGCAAGACCCCGCCGACGGGTCGCTCTACATCGTCCTCGAGCTCCTCACGGGCATCGACCTCGCGACCTACCTCACCCGCTACGAGAAGCTCCTGCCGAGCGAGACCCTCACCGTGGTCTGCCAGGTGCTCCAGGCCCTCATCGTCGCCCACCGCGAGGGGGTGGTGCACCGCGACATCAAGCCCGAGAACATCTTCCTCGCGCGCCGCGCGAGCGGTGACACCCACGTCAAGATCGTCGACTTCGGCATCTCGAAGGTCATCAACCCCGAGAAGAACCTCCCGCTCTCGATCACCCTCGCCAACACCACCGTCGGCACGCCGCACTACATGGCCCCCGAGCAGGCCAAGGGCGAGAAGGTCGACCCCCGCGCCGACATCTGGGCCGTCGGGGTGGTCATGTACGAGTGCCTCACCGGCGACATCCCCTTCGACGGCGAGAACTTCAACTCGCAGATCGTCGCCCTCGTCACCGAGCCCCACCGCCCCGCGGCCGAGCTGGGGGTTGAGCCCGACCTCTCGGCCATCGTCGACCGCTGCCTCGAGAAGAACCGCGACGACCGCTTCGCCAGCGCCGCCGACATGCTCGACGCGATCCGCGGCTACCTCGACGCGCACCCCGAGGTCGCCGTGCGCCGCGCGCTCCTCGACGTGACCCCCGACCCCGACCCCGCGCAGGCCGTGAACGGCCGCGCCGACACGGTGCAGTCGCCCCTCGCGCCCGCCAACGACCCCGCGGCGAGCATCGCGCCCGAGAACTCCGAGGAGCGCCTGACCCCCGCGCCCGAGGGCCTCTCCGGTGAGCTCTCGCACCCGGTCTTCCCGGGCATGGTCCCCCTCGACGAAGACGACGAGACCCGCGCCGACAGCGCGCCCACCACCGTGCGCGCGATCGTCTCTGGCGGCTTCGCCCCGCTGCCCCTCTCGCAGCGCCCCGGCGCCCTGAGCGAGCCCCCTCCCCGCGTCCCCGCCTCCGACACTCCGCCCGCGTCGATCATCATCTCCCGCAGCGTCGCGCCGAGCGCCCTGCGCGGCCCCACCCTCCCCGGCGGCGGTCACCCCCTGGTGGCGGTGCCCTCGCTGCCGCGACCTCCGCCCGTCCCTCGCTTCGACGTCGAGCCCGAGGCCCCCCCGACGGACCTCAGCTCGGTGCCTCCGCCGCCGCTGGTCGCCGAGACCCCCATCGAGGCTCCCCCCACGCGGGGCCCGTGGGTCTTCGTCGCGGTGGCGCTCGTCGCAGCGGTGCTCGCCGCGGGGGGCGGCTACGCGCTCTTCGCC
>JAEYZO010000784.1 GCA_023428035.1 Pseudomonadota bacterium
ACGACGTCTCCGGTGGCCGCTTCGAGCTCGGCATCGGTGCGTCGTGCAGGCCGCGATGTTCGCCGCCGGCGGAGAGGCCCGCGAGGCGCGCCGCCGCTTCGCCTCCTGGGCGCACAACACCCAGCACTCCTTCGCGGGCGTCGCGCTCCCCGTCCCGCGCAAGATCGCCCCCCGAGGCTGAGCCTCGCCGCTCAGTCGGCCTTGAAGCCCGACAGCCGCAGCAGCTCGTCGGCGATCACGCCCGCCGCGTCTGGGCGCGCGCCGAGCCAGGCGTTCATCCCCATCTCCATCAGCACGTCGGGCGCCCCGAAGAGGTCTGCCAGCGCGTCGGCGAGGTACTCCGGGGTGAGCCTCGACTGGGGGATCCACTGCGCCGCCCCCTTCGCGGTGAGCGCCTCGGCGTTCTTCCTCTGGTGGTCGTCGGCCGCAGACGGGAGCGGCACGTAGAGCGCGGGTCGCCCCAGCACGCCCAGCTCCGCCACGGTCATCGCGCCCGCGCGGCAGAGCACCAGCGAGGCCGACTCCATCACCGCCGCGACGTCGTCGATGAAGGCCACCACCTCGGCCTCGAGCCCGAGCCCCGCGTAGGCCTCGCGCACGGCCTCCCTCGACGCCGCGCCGGTCTGGTGCACCACCCTCAGCGAGAGCCCTCGCGCGCGCAGCGCCGCCACCGCGCCGGGCACCGCCTCGTTGATCGCCTTCGCGCCTTGAGAGCCCCCGAGCACCAGCAGCGTCGGCGTCTCGTCGAGGGGCACCCCCGAGGCCATCCGGTCGAGGAACGCTCGCCGCACCGGCGAGCCCGTCACCAACCCCACCCCCTTCGGGAACGCGCCCAGCGTCTCCTCGTGCGTGAGGAAGGCCCGCTTCACCAGCCGCGAGAGCGCGCGGTTGGTGAGCCCCGGCACCGCGTTCGGTTCGAGCACCGCGCAGGGCACGCCCAGCAACGCCGCGAGGGCGATCACGGGCCCGCCCGCGTAGCCGCCGACCCCGAGCGCGACGTGAGGTCGCGCCCGTCGCACCACCCGCAGCGCCGCCACCGCCGCGGGGGGGAGCTTCGCGAGCGCGCGCAGGAGCTTCTTCCCCCTCACCCCGTTGAGCCCCGCGAGCTCGATGGGCTCGAAGCGCCAGGGGGTCTGCGGCAGCACCCTCGCCTCGATGCCGCGGGGCGTGCCCACCCAGGTCACGTCGAGGTCGCGCACGCGCCGCGCGAGCGCGTCGGCCACCGCCACGCCCGGAAAGACGTGCCCCCCCGTGCCCCCGCCCGCGATGACCAGGCGCAGCGGGCGGCGCGCGCTCACCGCCGGTCTTCGGGCGTGTGAGCCCAGCGCGAGATCGAGAGCAGCACGCCCACCGAGGCGAGGTTCATCACCAGCGAGCTGCCGCCGTACGACACGAAGGGCAGCGTGAGGCCCTTGGTGGGCAGCACCCCCATCGCCACGCCGAGGTTCACCAGGGCCTGCAGCGCGAGGAGGGTGGTGATGCCGAAGGCGAGGTAGGTGCCGTGGTCGTCCGCGGCGCGGAGCGCGATGCGCACGCCGCGGGAGACGACGAAGAGGTAGGCCGCGAGGAGGCCGCACACCCCGACGAAGCCGAGCTCCTCGCCGATGATCGCGCCGATGAAATCCGTGTGCGCCTCGGGGAGGAAGAAGAGCTTCTGCCGTGAGTCTCCGAGGCCCACGCCCGAGGCGCCGCCCGCGCCGAAGGCCATCAGCGACTCGACGAGCTGGTACGAGATGGTGCTGCGGTTCTCCCAGGGGTTCATGAACGCGAGCATCCGGCGGCGCCGGTAGCCCGTGCCCATCACCAGCCAGGTCGCCACCGGGAGCGCGAGGATGAACGCGCCCATGAGGTAGCCCGTGCGCGCCCCCGCCACGAAGAGCAGCGTGAAGGTGAGGAGAAGCAACACCACCGCCGAGCCGAAGTCGGGCTGGCGGAGGCACAGGAGCATCAGGATCCCCGCCATCAAGAGGTGGGGGAGGAACCCGACGGAGAAGGTGCGGATCTTCTCCTGCTTCTTCGAGAGCGAGTGCGCGAGCCAGATCACCAGGGCGAGCTTGGCCACCTCGGCGGGCTGCACGTTCACGGGGCCGACGCGGAGCCACCGCGCGGCGCCTCCGCCCCCGTGACCGAAGCCCACGAGGGTCGCGATGAGCAGCGCCACCGTCACCCCGAGGATGGGGTAGGTGAAGCGGCGGAGCCGTCGGTAGTCGAGCTGCGCGGTGAAGGCCATCGCGCCGAGGCCGAGCGCGGCGTACATCGCCTGGCGCACGAGGTAGTACTGCGCGTCGTGGTGGGAGTGCGCCGCGAAGACCGCGCTCGCCGAGTAGACCATCACCACGCCGAAGGCCACGAGGAGCATCACGGCGGCGAGCAGGCCGTGGTCCATCGGGCCCTCGATCGACGCGCGGGGGGCGCCCTTGGCGGGGGCGTCGGGCGCGCGAAAGGGCGGGGCCATCGTGGGCCGCCGCACGTTGCCCGCGGCGCTCACGAGCCCCCCCTCGCCGCGAGCGAGAGCGCGGCCTCGGCGAAGGCCCGACCCCGCTCGGCGTAGTCGGTGTACATGTCGAGGGAGCTGCACGCCGGGGCGAGCAGCACGCAGTCGCCCTCCCTCGCCATGCGCGAGGCCCGCCATACGGCGTCGACCATGTCGTCGGCGCGCTCCTTCGTCACGCTCGACCCGAGCGCGCGGTCGATCTTGTCCGCCGCCTCTCCCATCAGCACCACCCCCCTAGCCTTCACCCGCAGGAGCTGCGCGAGCGGCTCGTAGCTCCCGCCCTTGTCGCGGCCCCCGGCGATCAGCACCACCTGCCGGTCGACGCCCTCCAGCGCCTTCACCGCGGCGCCCACGTTGGTGGCCTTCGAGTCGTCGACGTAGGTGACCCCGCGGTGCTCCACCACCAGCTGCATCCGGTGGGGCAGGCCCGAGAAGCTCCGCAGCACCGCGTCGACCGACGCGGCCGGAGCGCCCGCGGTGAGCGCCGTGAGCGCCGCCGCCATCGCGTTGTCGACGTTGTGCGCGCCGCGGATCTTGAGCGCGTCGAGGGGCACCGACAGCCCGTCGGGGCCGACGATGGAGTCGCCCACGATGCGCACGGGGCTCTGCTC
>JAEYZO010000470.1 GCA_023428035.1 Pseudomonadota bacterium
GAGCGACGACGGCACGGTCTGGGCTCTCCTCTGGCAGAACGGCACCTCGGCCTCGGGGGCGGTGGCGCGCGTCTCTCCCAGCGACGGGGCGGTCACCCGCGTCGCGACGGTGGGGGCCTCGTCCCTCGCGATCGCGCTCGGTCACGGCAGGGCCTGGGTGCTCCTGCGCGACGGGGTCGTGCCCATCGACGTCGCCACGGGGCAGACCGCGCCCACCGTGGCCTTGCCGAGCGCGCACTCGCAGATGGCCGCGTGCGAGGGCGGGGTGTACGTGGGCGACGACGCCTCCGTGACGCGGGTCGACCCGAGCGCCCTCACCGTCTCGGGACGTCAGTCTCTCCCCGGCGGCGCGAGGGCGATGGCCTGCGACGCGGGCGGCGCGCTGTGGGTCGTGGGCGCGCAGGGGCAGGTGACGAAGCTCGACGGCGCGTCGCTCGCGGTGCTGAGCTCCGCCACGCCGCCCTCGCCCTTCGCGCCCACCTCGGCGCGCGCGGTGAACGGGAGCCTCATCGTCGCGACGCACGCGTACAACAGCGGCGACGAGGCCGGCGCGCTGCTGGTGTTCGCGGCGCCCTGAGCGTCGGGGGTCGAACGAACGCCTTTCGAGGGTGACGACGTTGCAGGTGGCGCGAGGGCTCCTTCCGTCGGCCCCAGGCTCCGCCAGGAGCACCGAAGGATCCCGACGAGTCGTCCCTCGAAATGGGACTACCCAGTCGGGAATCTTCGGAAGACCTCTGTCCCCACGCTCAGCCTCAACGTCGTCTCCTCTTCCGCGACACTCGCCCCGAGCACTCTGAGTCGCTCCCCCGCGAACCACGGACCGTGGCGGCGCCCCAGCGCCTCCTCGAATACCACCGCCACCGCCTCCCCATGCGGCCCCATGGCACCGACCCCTCCCGCAGAGACCTGCCCTTCGACCACCAGCTCCCAATCACCGTAGGCGCCGGTCCGTGCGCCTCCACCCGTCGCCTCCCAATACGCGTCGCAGAACGCCCGCGCGCCGCAGTTTCCGCAACCGCTCCCTGGCTTCGCCTCGGCCGGCGTCTGCGCGAGAGCGTCACGCGCGGCGGCGACCCGGGCGAGGAGCTCGTCCTCTACGCGAACGAGCTCCGCCACCGAGATGCTCTTGAACTCTCTTCCGTCACGGTGCGCAATCTCGAGCTCCACGGGAGCCTCGCCCGTCACCCGCCACCACAACAGGGCGTAGAGCGCGAGCTGCTCCCAGTACTCCGCGCGCGCGACCCCTGTCTTCAGATCGACGATGCGCACCCCGTCGTCGACGCGCAGAACAAGGTCGACCTGACCGCGCAGAGGAAGCCCCTCTGGAGAGAGCCACACCTCCGCGAGCACGCCACGCCTGCTCAACGCCGCTATCAACGCCTCGCGGTCGTCCCCGGACCTCGTGGTGTCGCCACCGCCCGCGCTCTCAGCCCGACGCGCGGCGCGTCCTGGCAGGTCCGCGTATTGTCGGCGGAACAGCCGCAACGCCTCATTCGCGATGTCCCGTGGCGTCGCCCGCACACGGAAGCCTGGATCCCGCGGGTGGTCCCGATACGACTCCTCGATCTCACGCACACGGTCGCGGATGAGGTCGTGCACCGCGGCGGCCTTGACGCCGTCGAGGTACTCCGGAGCGCCTACGGCGGGCAGACCACGGAGCGCGAGGGCTCGCATGAGCACCTCGTTCACCTCGTGCACGATCACGCCTACCAGCGCGCGCTCGTTGGCGCGGCGCGGCAGGCCGTCGTGATCCCCCCACCTCGCGTGGTGAAGCTGCCAGCGACGGGGGCACCCCTCGATGTCGTGGAGCGACGAGAACGAGAATACCCCCGGCGCCTCCGGCCACGACGAGGGTCCCGTCATCCGCGTGAAGTCGGCCGCGTCCACCGTCAGCCCCCACCACACGCGCGCTCATACGCCGTCGGCAGGTCGCGCGTGAGAGTCCACGCGTCGAGCGGAACCACCGGGAAACCGAGCGCATCGGCTCCATCGACCACGGGCGAATTCGCGAGAGGGTCCACCAGAGGGTGGTGCACCTCGATCCAGTTCTCGACGCCCTGCGCCCGCACCACCATCGGGACCGTGAGCCCTGGCGCCACCTCTGGCGTCTCGTCCCTCGTGAAGGACACGCCCCGCAGACGCAGCAGCGCTTCGAGCGGGTCGAGAGAGCGACGGCGCGCGTCCTCGTCCATCGTCGGTACCTCGCCGCGGCGGAGGTGACGGAGGAGCGAGTTCGCCAAGCGCCAGTCGAGCTGGCCGTGCAAGCGCGAGTTCGCGTAGTGCCGCAGGCACCGGTAGCACGAGCTGGCGCAGCTACAGGCCGTGACCGATGTCTCCGCGACCTCGAGGACCTCCGAGAGATTGCGCCGAAGGTCACGCGTGTACCCCGCCCCGCCGGGGAGAACGTCATACAGGTACAGGTCCGCCTCGCCTCCCTGACTGCCAAGAGCGGGAGACCAGTTGCCTGCGAGCTCGCCGTCGTCGATCTGGAGGCTCCGGGTCGCGGCGAGGCACAGCGCTTCGACCAGCGAGGTGAGCGCGGCCCTCGCCGCGGCGCCCGTGCTCGCTGTGGGGTCACATGACAGCGGCGCGTCGACCTTCACGCGAAGGAGCAGGACGTCGGTGCGGAACGAGTGGCCCAGGAAGTAGGGGCCGCACGCGACGCTCTTGCACGTCCGCCCCTGCTCGATGGGGTGGAGGTGAGCCTTGGGCCGCCCCTTCGTGTCGACCAGCGTCGGCGTCGTGAAGCGACGGCCGTAGACCGGCTCCGATCGGCCGCACGTCGGGCAGATCAGAAAGCCACGGTCGTCGATCCCCGTGTTCACCACCACCAGGGACTTGAGCTCATGCGCGACGCGGAGACGCCCGTCGAAGAGCGACTCGTCCCACCGATCGCGCGCCTCGACCTGGAGCTGCGCGGGCGACGACTGCCCGACGAGGCTCACGCTGCCCCCGCGGTCCGGCCTGAGCGGCTCGTTGATGTCCGGCGCGAAGCCCTCCGGCCGCACGAAGGGCAACCGTCGGAGCGCGTCCGAGGCGCACACCGGGCAGCGCTGCAGCGCCGCGTCCTCATCGCGGAGGCTGGTGAACGCGCACGAACCACACACGACGTAGGGCCGCGCCCGGTCGATCATCTGCGCGGGCGATCGACCGTAGTAGTCGTAGAGCGCGGCGGAGCGGAAGCGCAGCTTGTCGATCGTGAGCTGCCGCGTCGGGGCGTACTCCGTGAGCGCGATGGTGAGGTCGCGCTGCGGGAGGTAGTCGAAGTCTGGCCTCCACGCTTGAGCGCCCTTCACGCTGCGCTCGCGCACCCAGAACGTGACCGTGTCCGTCGGGAAGGCGTAGCGCGGGAAGATGGCTCGGTTGATGAACGCTTCGAGGAGGTTGTCCTCCCGCAGCCTCGCGATTCCTTCGCGCTCTTCGTCGCTCAGCGGCACCCGCCCCAGGATCGCGGGGATCGGGAACTCCGCCTCGATGCGAGACTGGAGTCGATCGATGGCGCCGGTGACCGTCGCCTCGACGTCGACCGGCGTCGACAGCCCGTGACTGAACGAGGGTACCCACCCGCGGAGCTCGGCTTCGAGCACGGCGCGCTCGGCGGCGAGCCAGGCGCGCATACCGTCGTAGCTGCACGCCTCCCCGCCGTCGAAGAAGGCTCCCACCGTGCCGAGGGACTCGAACAGGCGGTAGAGCTTTCGGTCCGACGCGACGACCTCGTGGAAGTATCGCTGCACGAGGAAGGCGTTCGCGTGCCGCGCGAGGACGACCTGGTTCTCGATGTAGACCACCGGCGTGCGCACCCCGCCGGAGATCATCTCCTCGGGGTGGTCGAAGTAGTACGCGTCGTGGGTGCCACCCTGCGCGAAGGTGATCACCGACGCGATGCTCCGCCCGCGGCGCCCCGCGCGCCCCGCGCGCTGTTGGTAGTTCGCGACGTGCGGGGGCACGTTGCGCAGCGCGACGCCGCAGAGCGTGCCGATGTCGATGCCCACCTCCATCGTGGTCGTGCACGAGAGCACGTCGACCGGGAGCCGACCGCCCACCGGGATGTCTTGAAAGAGCAGCTCGTAGCGCTCTGTCTTGGTGAAGGCGTCCTTCCTCTCGACGCCAGAGAGCTGCGCGGAGTGCTCGGCGGTCACGAGGCCGAAGGGCTCGAAGCCGTCGCCCGCGAGTGCCCGCAGCACCTGATCGCGGTAGTAGCCGCTGCGTGCGTCGAGGTATGTCGGGTCGGCGCTCACGGGTTCGAGCGTCCCGGTGCACTCCGAGCAGAGGTTCTTCAGCGACGACGCGTAGAGCCGGTTGCAGCTCGTGCAGCGCATCCACGCCGCGTCGCGGTCCACGCGGAGCTCGAGGGTGAGCATCTGCGGGGTCAGAAAGAGGCCCCCATTGAGGTTCCAGAAGTGCGACGCGAGGCGGGTCGGCATCGCCTTGAACCACTCGATCACTGCCCGGGCCCCGTCGGCGCCGAGCACGGCGTTGAGCCACGCCTGAAAGCGCTGAGGGACGAGGTCGGTGACCTTGCCAGGGTCGATCGCGTCGGGGCGCTCCCAATCCTCACCCACCGCCTGCGGCGTGAAGGTCTTCAGGAGGAACCGCCGGGCTTCGAGCTGCACGCGGATCCAGTGGCGCAGCAGCACGTCGACCTCCGCGGCGGACAGGCCGACCGCGGGGAAGCCCGTCGCCATCCCCACGAGCGGCGACGGGCCCACGGTGCCGAGGCCGATCGCGCTGAGCGAGAAGAACCGGTCGGTGAGCTCGCGAAAGAGCGCGTCGGCGTAGGGCGCAGGCGGTGAGAGCAGGCCGACGTTGAAGTCGTTGCTCAGGTGCCACAAGGTACGCCCGCGCGCGCTTCGCACGTGCTGCGCGAACACGTCCGTGGCCTCTTCGTTCGGGAAGAGCGTGACGCCCCGACGCGCGCAGACATCGACGACCGCGGGGTAGAGCTGGTGCATGTACGCCGGGGAGCCGGTGTCTCTCAACGACCGTGCGGCCATCGCGAGCACCTGTCGGAAGGCGTCGGCAGCGTGGTTCGTCTCCAGCGCGGGGGCCAGCCTCGCGGCCTTCTGCCGCCCATCGCTGAAGACCAGCACCTTGCGACCCTGGTTCGGCAGCGAAGGGTCCCTCTTCTGCGGCGGCTGCTCGGCGAACTGAGCCTCGATGAGCGCCGTGAACGACTGCTCGCCGCGGGTGCGAAAGTCCAGCACCCGCGTCTGCCGTCGCCCGCCTGGAGGCTGGCACATCGGGCACTGCTTGAAGCTCCCCGCCGCAGCCCCCGATTCGGCGTCGCGCGCGACCCAGAGCGTGCGGAGCTCGTCGCTCGGGAGCGTCGAGACGCCCTCGACCACGGCGCCGGTGGAGCGCTGCACCTCGATCTCGATGACCCTCGCGTCGACGGCGACGTCTCGCGGCCGCTCGGCGAGGAGCTGCAGCGACGCGAGGTCTCCGGTCGACTCGTTCCAGAGGAAATCGAGGGGCCGCTTGGGGTCGAGGTGCGTCCACGCGATGTAGTACACGGCCCCGCACTCGCGGCACGACGCGAGCTCGAACACCCGGGAGTGACAGGCGTCGCACTCGGCGCGGGGCTCCGCGAAGAGCTTGCCGACCGGCGCCTCGACGCCGGGGCTGTCCTGCCGTCCTTCACAGCGCGGGTTCAAGCAGCCGTAGAGGCCCGCGAGGCCGCGGAACATCAGGTGGACGCGCGTCGGCAGGAGCCCCTGCTCGTCAGGGTTGGGCCGCGCGAGCGCGCCGAGCGTCAGCAACGCCTCCGTCGCGCGCCGCGCGTAGGAAGAGCCCGGGAAGATCTTCTCCGCGAGCGCGTCGAGCGCGACGGCCTCGGCCGTGGTGTGCTTCAGCACCGCGTTGAGCACCGGGTGCCCCTTGAAGAAGGTGTAGAGCGCACGGAGGAGCGCGGGCTCGTCGTCCACGGCGAGCGTCGCTCCAGCGCGCGCGAAGAGCGGCGCGAGCGCGTCGCGCAGGCGCTCGAAGGACGCGCCCGCGTGGAGCGCGTCGAGGTCGATCGACGCGAGGCACTCGGCGAGGTCGTCGTCGCCGCTGGCGTATCGCTCCGGGACCTCGCGCTCGCCGGTGATCACCTCGAAGCGATCGGGCGCGAGGCCCGTGAGGTCGGCGGCGAAGCGCTGCGCGACCGCCTTCGCGTTGTCTCCCTTGCCGAGCGAGGCGCTGGTGAGGATCACCGAGAGCTTCTCGGGGCGGTCCGTGATCCCGAGGCGCGCGCGGAGCCTTCGGATGAGGAAGGCCACCTCGGCGCCCCGCGCCCCGCGGTACATGTGCGCCTCGTCGAGCACCAGCACGAAGCGGTTGTCGGGATCCTCCAGCCAGCGCCGCGTCTCCTCGAAGAGAGGGCGCTCGAAGGGGCGCATCAGCATGTACTCGAGCATCGAGTAGTTCGTCACCAGGATGTCCGGCGCGTGGCCGTGCTGGGTCTCGGGGTCGAAGACCGACTCGTGGCGAGTCATGAGCTCGCGGTCGCCCGATCCCGTGCGGAGCCGCAGGTCCCAGTTGTGTTCGGTGTAGCTCTGCCCCTTCTTCTTGCCGGACTTGTAGACCTTCTGGACGGCCTTCTCGGGGGCGAGAAAGGCCCGCAGGTCCTTCGCGGGGAAGCGTCCCATGCGGTCGAGCTGCGTGCGCAGGCCGTCGGGCAGGGCGAGGTAGTGCTCGATCAGCTCGCCGACGTCGTGGTCACGCGCGGCCTTCCTCGGCCCGGCGTAGGGCGTGCGGCCCGTGTACGTCCCGAACATCGGATGACGGCCGCGACCGCCCGCGCCGAGCCCGTGGAAGCAGTCGACGACGGCGTCGCTCCCGAACATCACCCTGAGACGGGCGAGCTGGTCGTTCACGAGCGCGTTCATCGGGTACAGGATCAACGCGCGCACGCCGCGCTTCGCGAAGCTCGCCGGTCGCTCCGCGGCCTCACGATGGAGCCCTCCGAGCACCGGCACCAGGAAGCACTCGGTCTTGCCCGACCCGGTGCCCGTCGCGACCAGGGTGCACGACCCCCTCCCGAGGAAGGCCTCGAAGGCGGCCGCCTGGTGCTCGTACATCCCGGGGAACAGGAGCGTTCGCTCGGGGTCGAGGTCGGGGTTCGCGACGGTGCGCGAGAGCCTGTCGAACAGGTCCGCCGTCGTTCGTGGGATCTCGAGCTCGCGGTAGCCCTTCGCGCTCGAACGGTATCGAGGCGTCGTCTCGACGAAGGGGTCCTGCGACAGGAGCCTTCCTTCGAGCGCCGTGTCGAGCAGTCTCCGACGCGCCTTGATGAGCACCGGGTGGTTCAGCGGGTACGCGCCTTCGAGGTACCGAGCGAGCTGTCGCCGCAGGCGGAGCACGAGGCGGGTGGGGGTGTAGCGATCGTCCTCTGTGGGTGAGCTCGGTGACGACACCCTCTCGTGCATCGGCGCGTGACGCTCACGCCAGCGAAGGAGCGCGTCCGCCACGGACTCCGCGTCCACGACGCGGTCCTCCAGCGCGGTCGGCGCGACCCCCTCCAACACCTCGTCGAGGAACGCGTCGCTGACCGACGTAATCCCCTGGAAGCTCAAGCGGTCCCCCGGGGCGAGCTTGCCGCGGACGAAGCGCGCGGTGTCGAGGTCCGCGAGCGACGCTTCGCCGAACGCCGCGAGTCCGATGGTCTTCATGCGATGCGCTCACTCCCTTCAACCCCGAGACGGTCCCGCAGCACCGCGAGGACGTCCGGCCACGCCGCGGTCGGCACGCTCCACCGGCCCCCGTCGCGCGACCGTGTGGCGCCCGACGCGGTGAGATACCGGTACTCCGCCGCGGGCAATCGAGCTGTGAGGGTGAAGTCGACGCTCGTCTCTCCGACCTCCCACGCGAGCTGCACCCCGCCAGCGATCGTTCGCTCCAGCGCCCAGGTCGCGCGCAGCGCCTCGTCGCGCCCCAACGCGAAGACCTGCGATGGCGAGACGGCCCACCCGAAACGCGGCTCCCCGGCCAGACCGCCCCATCGGACCACCGCGGGCATGCCTGCCTCGAGGTCTCCGCGCCAGGGATACGTCCGCGTCCCGCGCGCGGACGCGGTGAGGTACCGCTCCGCCGAGGGGTCGAGCGCTTCGAGCGCGCCAGCCTCCTCGGCGGCCGCGGCGCGTGACCGCAGCGACGCCAGCAACGCCTCGTCGGCCCGCAGGGTGTCATCGAGGCCCGCCCAGCGCGCCCCCGTGACCGAGAGCCCACCGAAGCGCGCGGTGAGCGCCTCGGTGCTCACGCCGTCCACGACACGGCGCGGCGCCCCCGGCGTGAGCACGACCTCCGGGAAGCTCTCTCGCAGCACCCGGTCCGGCGCCGCGCCCACGAGCAACCTCTGGCCGCCCGCCATCGCGACCTCGAACACCGGCGCCGCGGCGATCATCCCGCGCGGTCCCGCGAGGACATCACCGCAGTCTTCGAGCGCGTCGAGGCGCGAGCGCACGAGCGCTTGGTGGTCAGCCGAAGCGTCGAGTTGCGCGACGACTCGGTCGAGGAGCACGCGCGACGACACGACGCCCCAGGCGGATATGAAGGCGCGGAGCGCCTCGTCGACCGCGTCGGGGGTGAGCGCGACGGCGGCGCGCGGATCGAGGCGCGTGAGCTTCATCCCGTATCGAATTCCTGGTGAAAGTTCTTCCAGTCTCGCTCCGACGCGAGGGCGGTCGCGATGGAGACGGCGTAGCGCCAGCGACGTCGGCGGGCGTCGAAGAGGCGCCACTGCGTGCCGTCAGTCGCGACGATGTCGTGCGCGCCGTCGTCCGAGAAGCGGCTGGAGAGGGCGGCGAAGGTCGGCTCGCCCCACCGCGACGCGGGCAGGGCGACCAGCAACGCCCGTACGCCGTGCGGGGACCGGACCATCACGGCCGCGACGTCCTCACTCGCAAGGGCAGGGTTCCACGCAGGTGGCACGCTCCATCCGAGGTCCATCAGGACGGGACGGATCCACGCGTCGAAGAGCGCCGCGGGGGTCATCGCGCTCGCCTCCACGGCGGCGCCGAGGCTCTCCCAGCGCGCCCGAAGCGACGCCAGCACCGCTTCGGCGGCGGGCAGGCGACGGTGCTGCAAGCTCCACGCACCCAGCGCTCCCGCGGAGACGCCGAGCCTCCCTTGCCTCGTCATGGTCACCCTCGGCGCGAGCGCGGCGCGCCACGAAGCGAGGTCCACGACGCCAGACTCGTCGGCGCGGGCCGGGTCGAGACGCAGCGGCGCGCCCTCTTCCCAACGCGCCCTCACGCTCCAGAACGGAGGCGCGCGCAGGGTGACGCGCTCCAGCGCGGCGCTCAGGTCGAGCTCGGCGGTCGTGTCGACGCCCTCGAACGCCGCCGCCGCAGTGGGCCACGCCCCGTCCGCGCCGTCGCGTACTTCGAAGAAGCACTCCTCCACGGGGACAGAGGTCTCCCAGGCTTCGACGCGCACGCCGTACCGCCCAGGCGTGAGCTCGGAGAGCGTCACGATCCACGAAGACCCATCGGAGAGGGTGACGGACGAGAGTCCACGCGGGCCGAGCGCGAAGAGCGTGGCCTCGCGCGGCGCGCCCTCCCCTGCGGGCGCGACCCTCACGCGGACCTCGTCCCCTGGCCGCCAGACCGGGAACTCATCCCCCCGAGGCGTGAGCTCGACTCGCCGAGGAGGGTCTCCCGCGAAGCCCACGCGGAGTCGTGAAGGCGCGACGGCGACGCCCAGCGCTTCGAGCCGTGAGCGGTCCTCGGGCGAGATCGCGTCGGTGAGCTCCCACTCGACGACGGACCATCCCTCGCCGAGCGAGACCATGCTTCGGTCTCCCACCGACGCCGAGCGCAACGAGGGAGGCACCAGGACGCGCACGGTCTCTCCGAGCCGGGCCTTCGGTGACTCACGAC
>JAEYZO010000804.1 GCA_023428035.1 Pseudomonadota bacterium
GGCGAGCGCGGTCGCGAAGCGCGCGACGACGCAGCCGAGGCTGGCGAACCACACGACCGAGCGGAGCGCGGCGAGGTCGGCGATGTAGCAGGCCGAGTACGCGACGCGGGCGGCGACGAAGCCCCACGCGGCGGCGGCCGCGGTCGAGCTCCCGGGCGCGGCGACGTGCGCCACGATGGCCGCGGCGGCGAAGAGCGGAAAGGCCTCGAAGGCGTTCTGGTGCGCCCAGTGGGCGCGCTGCCTCCAGCCCGTGAGCTGCGCCTGCCACGCGCGGGTCTCGTGGTTGTCGCGCGCGCGGAAGCGGCCCGCCTTCGCGGTCAGCGTGAGGATGAAGGGCATCGCGCCCGCGATCATGAGGGGCAGCACCAGGTGGACCATGGCGCCCTCTACGCCGGCGCCGCGGCGGCGGCAACGGCCTCGCGGGGAGAGCTCAGGCTCCGCCGTGGAGCTCGCGGTAGAGACGCCGGCGCCACAGGAAGAAGGGCACCAGCTCGGGGTCGTTCAGCATCTCGGGCACGCCCAGGCCCTTGATCGACTCGTCGGGCAGCGGGATCTGCTCGGGCACCTCGAGCATCAGGGTGAGCCCCGCGGCGGTCACGTCGACGAGGCCGGGGCGGTCGCCCATGAGGTAGGGCCGCGTCGCGAGGCGCTCGACCAGCTCGATGATGGTCGCGCGCAGGGAGGTGATGGCGTCGTCGACGGCGCGGCGCGCGGGCGGCAGGAGCTCGCCGAGGCGCAGGGTCATCGCGCTCAGGCCCACGGCGCGCAGGGCCAGGTCGGGGATGCCCGGCGACGAGGCGCGCAGCGCGCCGCGGCGGTAGCGGGCGTCGCGCATGGCGTGGTGCATCGCGACGACGCGGGTGGTGTTCTCGAAGGCGGCGTCGAGGCGCTCTTCGAGGTCGAGGGCCTCGCGGCGCGCGGTGAAGTCGAGCGGGAGGAGCGCGGCGCGGCCCGACGACGGGGGGTAGGCGTGCTCCAGGTACATCGCGATGGCCGTGGAGTCGTGCACGACGTCGCCGTCGCGCTCGAGCACGGGCACCTGGCGCTGACCCGAGAGGCGGTAGACGGCCATCTGACCCGGGCCGATGGAGTGGTCGACCAGCGCGTGCTCGACGCCCTTGAGCGTCAGCGCGAGGCGGACCTTCTCGGAGAAGTGCGACAGCGGAAAGCGATGGAGCGCGACGGCCATGGCTGCCCCTCGCTACCACGTCGCCGCACACCGGCCTACGGGCAATCGCGTGCTGACGGGCCGAGGGGCGTCGGGGTACGATCGTGGATCGACCCGCGCGCGGCGTACATGGGAGCAGGCATGAGCGACGAAACGGCGAAGCGCAGGCCCGACGGTCACACCCTCCCCGGGCTGAGGGTCGAGGCGGGGCGGCGCAAGGGCACGCCGCAGTCGATCATGAAGGAGTCGCAGCTCGAGCACGTCGACCTGCCGCTCAAGGTGCTCGCGGGCGCGCTCCCTGAAGACCTCGCGGGGCACGTCTTCGTCGCGGGGCCCCGGATGCGCTCGGGCACCCCCGCGCTCAGCGCCCACGGGATCGTGTATCGCCTGGATTTCTCCGAGGGCGTCGCGAAGATGACCTCGGCGGTGATGCGCCCCGCGAGCTGGTTCTTGCACCGCGCGGTGCAGGGCGAGGGCTTCAAGCTCCGCCGCGGGGTGAAGCGGCACTGGCACGCGTTCCGGTCGGTGCGCCTGGGGCAGATGTCACTCACCCTCGGCGCTGAGGAGCTGCCCAACACCGCGCCCGTGATGATCCCCTCCAGCGGGCGTCTGGTGATCACCACCGACGCCGGCCGGCCCTGGCAGATCGACCCGCGCACCCTGCGCGCGATCTCTCCCATCGGGTACCTCAACGAGTGGCGCCCGGCGATGCGCCTGCCGTGGATGCTCCCCCTCCTGCAGACCACCGCGCACGCCGTGGTCGACCCGGAGAACGACGACCTGTACATCTCGAACCACGCGCCGAAGGCCAGCGTGGGGCCGCTGGTGCAGCCCTTCACGCACGTCTGCCGTTGGAAGGAGTCGGACCCGCGGGTGCGCCACTGGCGCATGGTCGACGCCGACGCCGACGCCGAGATCGACGTGCAGACGCTCCACCACGTCGCCGTGACGCGCGACTACCTGGTGATGCTCGACTCGGATTTTCCGACGAGCCTGAAGGAGTCGGCGGCGGCGCTGCTCGACCCGTGGTTGCCCGGGATGGCCGCGAAGGTCGAGGGCGAGTCGATGGAGAAGAGCTCGCCCGTCGCGACGGTGTGGGTGGTCCGCAAGAGCGACCTGACCGACAGCGCCGCGTCGCTCGACCCGTACCACCCGCCCACGGTGCGCGCGAAGCGCTTCACCCTGGGCCCCGGCGGGCTGCACATCGCGGTCGACTACGAGAACCCCGGCGGGTGCGTCCGGGTGGTGATGTCTCACACGCCCTCGGAGGACCTCACGCACAACCTCGACGAGGGCGAGCTCTTGATGAACGGCCGCCGGGTCGAGGCCTGGGCCGACGGGATGCTCACCCCCGTGCCGCTGATCCGCGGGAGCGTCGGGGTGCACGACCTCGACGTGGGCACCGGCAACGTGAGCTCGCGCTACTACGCCGACGACCGCTACACCTGGGGCATCGCGGTCTTCACGCACGCGGGGCCCATCCACGGCGAGCTGCAGAACACCCGGAGGCTGTGGTTCAACGCCGGGGGCTTCACCGCCGACCTCATCCCCGAGGATTTCTACCGCACGTACAGGGAGCGGGTGGGGCCGCGGGAGTCGCTCCCGCTGAAGAACGGCATCCCGGCGAGCGTGTTCCGCTTCGAGTGCGCGACGGGGGAGTTCGACGGGTGGAACCTCCCCGACGGCTGGTACGCCTTCGGCCCGTGCTTCGTACCGAGCACGCGCGAGGGGGTCGACGCCGACGACGGCTACCTCATCGCGATGGCGCTGAGCGACCCGACGCAGCGCCTGCCCGACGGGTCGAGCGGAGACGAGATCTGGGTGTTCGACGCCCTCGACGTGGCGCGCGGCCCCATCTGCCGGCTCGGGAGCCCCGACCTGGATTTCGGGATGACCCTGCACACCCTCTGGCTGAAGGACCTCCCGGCGCCCCCCACCACGAACCGGGTGAACCTCCGCAAGGACCTCGACCTGGCGGCGATCCGCGAGAGGTACGAGCGCTGCGAAGTCGGCGACGGGGGCGCGGTGTCGCGCGCCGCGGGCCTCGCGCTGCGCGAGGTGTTCAAGCGGATCATGGACTTCGACGAGCTGGAGCGGGTGCTGGAGGAGGAGGTCTTCCCGGAGTTCTGAGGGGGCGCCGCGCGGCTGCGGTACCGTCGCGGGATGCTCTTCTCATGGCTGGAGCGGCGACGACGTCGGCAGCTCCTCGAGTCGCCCTTCCCCGCGGCGTGGGACGCGATCATCCGGCGCAACGTCGCGCACTGGAGGCGCCTCGACGAGAGCGAGCGCGCGCGGCTGCGTGAGCTCGTGCAGGTCTTCGTCGCCGAGAAGCACTGGGAGGGCTGCGGCGGCCTCGAGATGACCGACGAGGTGCGCGTCACCGTCGCGGCCGAGGCGTGCATCCTCCTGCTAGGGCGCGACCACGACCTCTACGACGACGTCGAGAGCATCCTCGTGTACCCGAGCACGGTGGTCCCGCCCGAGCGAAGGCCGGGCGTGTTCGAGCGCGCGGGGGGGGTCGTGTCCGCGCCCGAACCCATCCTGGGCGAGGCCCGGCGAGGCGGCCCGGTGATCCTGGTGTGGGACGCGGTGAAGCGCGGCGCGCGCGACCCCGACGACGGCCGCAACGTGGTCTTCCACGAGTTCGCGCACAAGATCGACATGGCCGGGGGTGCGGTCGACGGCACGCCGCCGCTGCCCGACCGGGCCGCCCGACGGAGCTGGGCCGAGGTGTGCTCGGAGGTCTTCCTCGCGCTCAAGGCTGGGGCGCCCGAGGTTCAGCGCGTGATCGACCCCTACGGCGCGCGCGACGAAGCGGAGTTCTTCGCGGTGGCGACGGAGTCGTTCTTCGAGCGCCCGGTGGCGCTGCGCCACGCGCTGCCCGCGCTCTACGGGCTGCTCGCGGAGTTCTACCAGCAAGACCCCGCGGCCTGGGTCGAGCCCCGCGGCGGCTCGTCGTGAGGGGCACCCCCGCGGCGAGGGCGCGCAGGATCGACCCGTGGCCGCGAGCGCGGGGCCCGGGGCCGCCGACGCCGCTCGCGGGGTAGGATCGTGGCGCCATGAACCCTCAGGCTCCTTCGACGGGCGCTCCCCGGCGCGCGATCCCGGTCACGCCCACAGAAGAGGAGTGGCGGCGGATGACGCCTCGGCAGCGCGACGAGCTGCAGCTCGAGGTGCTCGCGGCCCTGTCCGACCCGGCCGATCTGATGTCCGAGGGGAGACCCCACAAGAGGGCGAAGTCTCGGGCGCTCGACATGCTGGGCCTGCACTTCAAGACGCTGGGCCGCGACGTCTACCTCGCCGAGGAGATGGCGGTGATGTACCCGGGTGAGGAGGGCTTCTCGCCCGACGTGCTCGCGGTGCTCGACGTGCCGCAGCCCGACGACGACCAACGCCTGGCCTGGGTGGTCGCTGACGAGCGCAGGGGGCTCGACTTCGTGCTCGAGGTGCTCCACCGCGGCGACCGCAAGAAGGACCTCGTCACCAACGTCGATCGCTACGCCCGGCTCGGCATCCCCGAGTACTTCGTCTACGACCGCGCCCAGGAGCGGATCGTCGGCTACCGGCTACCCGCGGAGGGCGAGCGGCGCTACCAGCGGATCGTGCCGCAGGCGGGGCGGTACAGCTCCGCCGTGCTCGGGCTCGACCTCGCGGTGCAGGGCGGGTCGCTGCGGTTCTTCTACGGCATCGGCGAGCTCATCGGCTCCGACGACCTCATCGATCGCCTCAACGGCATGGTCGAGGGCCTCGTCGCGAAGGCCGACGCCGCCGCGGCGAAGGCCGACGCCGCCGAGG
>JAEYZO010000825.1 GCA_023428035.1 Pseudomonadota bacterium
TCGGAGGGTTGATCGAGGCGCGTCGTGGTCGGCCCGACCGCGCCGCCGTGAGGCTCGCGGAGGCGGGGGTGGCCTTCGAGCGGTGCGCGATGCTCGCCCACGCGGGGGCGAGCCGTTGGCGCGCGGCGGAGCTCAGGGGTGACGGGGGCGCGCTCGCTTCGGCGCGCGCGTCGCTGGAGGGCCTGGGGATGGTCAAGCCGGAGCGGGTGGTCGCGCTGCTGGCGCCGCTGCCGGGCGGGGGGTGACGCGCGCGGTCACGTCACGACGTGCTTCTTGTGGAGCTTCGACACGAAGTGGTCGAGCTTGATCCGCCACGCGTCGAGGCTGCGCGCGGCGGCTTCGGCGTCGGAGCCCGAGGCCTCGCGCAGCGCGCCGATGAGCCCATCGAGGAGGTTGAGCGCCGAGACGGCCTCGCCGTCGTGCTCGATGAGGTCGGGCAGGCGGTCAACGCCGAGGCGATCGAAGATGTGCGGCGGGGCGATGGGCTTGCCGTCGGCGTCGAGGCCGCTGTAGTCGGGCCTGGGCCGCGGCGCGTCGGGGGCCTTGGGGTCACGCGGGGGGATGTAGACGTCGTCGCCCTCGCCGCGGTCTCGCTGGCGCGCCTCGCGGGCGAAGCGCTCCATGATCTTCTCGTCGATGAGCTTCGCGAAGACGAGGTCGGGGAACTCGAAGCGCTCCGGGTCCCAGATGTCGCAGTAGTCGCCGTAGGGCGTGCCGCGGCGCACGGGGGGCCGCCCGGGGCTGTTGATCGCCTCGGAGGCCCTTCGATGGCGTGGGCCGATGAAGTTGATCTTCTGGTCGGAGCCTGCGTCGGTGTCTACGAGGCGCGGCGGCGCGACCGGTTCGGGGTGGAGTTCCTTGATGGTAGACGCGAGGTGGTCGAGGATCGCGTTGACGGCGTGGCGCGCGGACTCGTTCGCGGACTCCATGGTCCCCATGCGGGTGAAGGTCCGAAGCCAGGCGCCGCAGAAGACCAGGCTGTTCCCGTGGACGCGGTACCCGAAATCTGAGTTGCCTTCGGCGCGAGACCACACGGGGATCACGCCGTCCTGGTTGATGCGCCGGCCCCTCCCCGGCGTGCGCGTGTGGACCCCCGGGTCGTTAGGCGCCCACGGCTCCCCCGGCGGGCGGTGCTTCCAGTCGCCGACGACGTTGATGAGGTAGGGATAGCGGTTCTTCGAGGGGCGCTTCTGCCACGTGCCAGTTGGCGCGCCTCCGTTGTCCGTCGCCGTCGCCGTCGCCGTACGGTCGGGCTCGATGCCAGCGGGCCAACGGACCAGTTGGACGGGCTTCCACTCGAACTCGATGTTGTCGTCGATGTGGAAGTAGGCTGGGCTCGCCCACTCAGCCTGGTTGATGCGGGCGCACTCCGTGATCTGTTCGCAGACGAGCTCGGCGATCTCCCTGGGGCTAAGGGCGTTGGGCGACGCCACCGCCTTTTCCCAGAAGGTTCGCTTCGGGAGCCAACGCTTCTGAGCGGGTGAGGGCTCCCACGCTCGCCACGCGCCGATGTCGACGCTGAGGTTTCCCAGGAGCCCGCTGTAGTTGCGGCCGCCCATGAAGGGGCGCCAATACTGCACCTGGGAGACGGCCGACAGGCCCCAGGGAGAGCCGGCGTAGTAGATGTGCCCGTCTACGAACGAGGTCCGTTGTTGAAAGTAGATCTGGATGCCCGTAAGGGTCTGCAGCCGGTCCGCAGCCGTCGCGGCCATCGCGTTGATGTCCTCAGGGTCTCTGGTCTCTGTGTCGTCTTGGGACATCCCGGGGCCTACCCAGTGCGTCAGCCTGTCGAGGTTGTCAGGCACTGCGACGGTTCTGTCAGTACCGAACTCGCCGGCGAGATCGCGGCAGACCCGCTCGGTGTTCACCAGGTCGAGCGCCGACACGACGTAGTGCTTCACCTTGTACGTGTGGAGTTCTTCGGCGCGCACGTAGTCGGTTGGCGGGTCACCCGCCGCGAAGGCGATGACCGGCTCGCAGAGGCTCTCCGTGAGCGCGAGCGAGGTCACCTCCCCGACGAAGAAGCGAACACCGAGGCGCTGGAGATACGCCTTCCAGTGCACCAGCCAGGCGTCGCTCGTGGGCGCCCGGAGCGTCGAGTCGGTGGCGTCGTGCAGGTCGAACTGGTCCATCCCGAGCTGGAGCGAGACGTTCCCCTGCGAGCGCGCGTCGGTGACCGCGGCGTCCATTGCGACCAGGGCCCTCGGGGAGTGCCGGATGGTGTCTTCGAAGCGCTGCCCGTAGTGCAGGCGCTCGGGCTCGGGCGACGGGGCGCCGAGGTCCACGGGGACCTTCGTCCGGGCGCCGCGCAGGTCGCGCAGCGTCAGGAAATCGTACCAGGAGAGGTCTTCGTAGGTCGCCTCCCGGCGCGCTGAAGAGCTCGTCGCGTAGCGGAGCATCCGAAGCGAGAAGCGGAGCAGGTCCGAGGGGCGGTAGCCGAGCTCCCGGCGGAGGGACTGGTACTGCTCTACGAGGGCTCCAGTGGAGCTGATGTTGCGCCGCGCGAAGGAGCTCGGCCGCTGACGGGTCGGGTCGGCGATGGTCTGCCACTCCACCTCGTGGAGGTGGTCGTGAACGCTGTGCTCCGTCGCGTCGCCGGACGAGGCGTCGAAGAGCGGTGTGCGCTTCATCGTGTCGCGCAGATGGCGGTAGAAGCCCGGGAAGAACCTGAACCCGTGCTCCCCCGCGATGAGCTCCGAGCTCTCGAAGGCCCGGATGCAGGCGCCGGTGTAACCATCCCGCCAACGGACGTTCTGTTCGTTGATGGCATCGGCCGTGAGGTCGACCTCGATGCGCGCCGCGGGAAGCACGTCCGCGTCCTGGAAGCATCGGAGCACCGGGTTCACGCTCTCGCTGCCGCCGACTACGGCGGCCATGGCGGAAGCGATCGCCTGGCGGAGGAGCTTCAGGCGGGCGTAGGCGGCGTGGGGGCCGATGATACCCTCGATCTCGCCGGGGACTTGCGCACCGCTGTAGCGGTAGACGACGGCGACGAGCTGCACCGCGGCCAGCGCACGAGACCCGCTCGTCGACCCGGTCAGGCTGCCCCACCAGAGGCCGAAGTGGGTCTGGAAATTCAGCGGCTCCGTCTGGCTGAAGGGAACGTAGAAGCAGTCTTTGTCGTTGAGGCCCTCCCTCGAGCCGGTCGGCGCCTGCCTCGCGGTCTGCGGGTCCCAGGCGATGTCTCCGTGGACCGACTTCGTCTCCGCGGGCTTCCAGCCCTCGCTCCGCTCCTGCTCCTGCTCCTCGCGGACCGCCGACGCGGGGACCACCCACTGCGTGCGCGCGACGCCTCCCACGTCAGGCTGGTGGAGGCCGAGCGAGAGTCGCCTCGTCTGAAGCCCCGCCGCGCGCGCGGGCTCCGACGAGGGACGTGTCCTGGCGCCGCGCGCGTTCGAGCGTGAGGGACCAGGGTCGTCGTTCGGTTGCCTGTTGGGCGAGGGCTCCGACGGCGTGCTGTGGGCCTTCTCGACCACCTGCACGTAGAACCCCCTCTCGGCCAGCTCGTGCGCCGCGGTCAGGCCCGCGATCCCTCCGCCGAGCACCGTCACCCAGACAGGGTCATTCATGGCCCGAGCGTACTTCGCGACCTCCTCGACCTTCTGCGGCTGCGCCGGACTCGTACGTCTCCTCCCGCTCGCGGTCTCGTCGTCTCCCGTGGCCTCGGGCATGGCCGTCGCGCCGATGCACCGCAGGTCCAGGCCCCCCTGGGGGTCGTCTTGGACGATGGCCTCCGTCCGCGCCCCCTCGAGCGAGTACGCTACCTTGCTCCCGTTGATGCGCACCAGCGCCCGGGGGTCGTGAGGGTCCTCACAGCTGATCTCCTGGGCCGCTCCCACGAACTGAAAGCCCGGCAGCAGCCGGTACGAGCAGCCGTCGCCGTACACCGTGATGGTGTACCGACGAGAGCGATTGACGATGCGAACTGACTTCATCTCAGTCACCCCTCTCTGTTGACCTGTCCCCTGAGCTCACTCAACAAGCCCCTCGACGACGCGCAGCGCACCAGGCCGTGCAGCAGCACGTCCGCGCAGCGCCGCGCCCTCAGCAGGTCGCCCGTCGACCCCTTCACCCGCAGCGCGCGGCTCCGCAGCGCGTCGACCACCCGCTCGCGCCCCTCGATCATCGCGAGCGCCGCGGCGATCCCCGTCTCCGCGCTCACCGCCGAACCACCCCCGCGCGCTCCCCCGCTCTCCACCACGGCCCGCCCCTCGACGACGCGCAGCGTGAGCCGCTCGCCGTCGACCTCGGCCTCCACCGTCAGGCCAGACAGCGCGTCGGCCAGGGCGCGCGCGTGCCACGGCGACTCGCGCTCGACCACCGCGAGGGCCCGCCGGAGCAGGCGCCCCGCCGCGCCCT
>JAEYZO010000847.1 GCA_023428035.1 Pseudomonadota bacterium
GCCCAGCAGGAAGCGCCAGCGCGTGGCGGCGAGGCGGGCGACGTCGAGGTGCGAGGCCACGTTGAGCGCGTAGGCGCCCGCGAAGACGAGCGCGAGGGTCTCGACGGAGACGACCCCGAAGCGGTGAGAGGCCAGCGCGAGCGGGAGGTAGAAGCCGCTGGAGAGCGCGACGGTCTCGAGCGCGCCGAAGCAGAGCGAGGGGTGCAGGCCCGCGGAGGCGTGGTGCGGGCGATGGATCGCGTAGAGCGCGCGCGTGTGCATCATGCGGTGGCCCAGGTAGAACCAGAGCTCCCACCAGACGAAGCCCACGGCGAGGGTGACGAGGGTGCCGACCGGGGAGAAGCGCGAGAGGCGCACGACGCCGAGCTCGATCACGGCGGTGAGCATGAGCGCCTCGGCGGCGACGAACTCGATGAGGTGGCGGAGCGCTCCGCGGCCCGGGGGACGCGCGCGGAGGTCGACGAGGCCGATGAGGGCGAAGGCGCCGAGGATGACGGCGTGCCCGAGGAGGAAGCACGCGGCGACGAGCGCGAAGGTGTGGAGCGGGCCGGGCATGGGTGCGGCGTGGGCACTGTAGGCCAAGCGACGGTCGAACGGACACCCGTGGAGCGGGTGGGCAGTGGGGTGATCGTTCGCGACCTCGTGGGGGCGGCAGGGGACCTCGACGAGCGTAGTGGTGCGTTGGCGGCGCGGGCTGACCCCCGCCCACTCACCCCGCGTCGCGCAGCGCCCGTCGGTGCTCGCGCACGGCGGCGGTCTGGTCGGTGCGCTCGACGAAGCTGACGAGCAGGTCGAGGTCGATCCCCGGCCGCACCTCGCTGCGCGTCGACGGCACGTACGCCCCGCCGCGGAGGACGTGCACCGCGGGGCGCCCGCCCTTCCAGGCCCAGACCTCGCGCACGCCCAGCGGCGCGTAGATGGCGAGTCTGTCGAGCCCCCCGGCGGCCCAGACGACCTCGATCGCGAGGGCGGGCGCCGTGGTCTCGCGCTCGCCCACGACGTAGCACTCGTCGGGCTCGACCCCTCGTTCATCGGGCTCCTGCTTCACGGTCCACGAGCCGTATGCGTTCAGGTCGACCCCGGGCCCCTCCGCCCACGCCTCCACCAACCGGCCGGACAACGACTTGATCCGCTCGAGCTCCCCTGCCAGGTAGCAGATCCTCGGCGTGCTGCGCTCCCCGCGGATCTCCAGCGCGGCCTCGTACTGCGCCCAGGTGACGCCGTGCATCACGACGATGTTGTCGTGGTCGTCGTCGCGACCCGACGCGGGAAGGCCGGGGTCCATCGAGCGGCCGTTCACAGACGGCACGCGACCACCGCCTTCCGCGATGGATCAGCGCGCGAAGTACGACCGCTGGAGGAAGCGCAGCCCGTCGAGCACCTGCTCCACGCGCGCGGGCGACAGCGCGCCGATGCGCGCGCCCAGCCGTGACTTCTCGACGGAGGAGACCTGCGACACGACCACGACGCTCCGCCGCGGCAATCCCCCCTCGCCCGAGTCGAGGAGCACGTTGCCCGGCTCGTCGGCCTTGGCGATGTTCGAGGTCAGCGCGCAGACCACCACCGTCGCGACGCGCGAGTGGTTGAAGACGTCGTCCTGCACGATGACGTGCGGGTGCGAGTAGCTCGGCGCCGGGCCCCGCGAGTCGTCGGGCGCGATCCAATAGATGTCACCGCGGTTCATGGTCGCGTCGAGCCTACCCGGGCTCGAGGTCAACGGCGCGGAGACCGCTCGCGAGAGACCTTCACGGCGCTACGGCGCGAGGGAGACGGGCCCGAGCGCAGAAGGCGTTTCCACGTCGAGCTCCGCTGGCCCTCCGATTGCGATGGGCGCCTCTCGCCCTGGTCGCGAGACCGACCGGCGAGGAGGAACTCCATGGAACGAACGACCCTCGATCGATCCCCGCGCGGTGGATACGGTCCCGATGACACGCTGTGGCGACGTAGACGGCGTGACCCCTTTCGGGCGCCTCGACATCGAGGGCCTCGCCGCGCTGCTGGCCCGTCGCTTCATCTCACCGGACGCGCGACAGAACCGGGCGCCGTCGACGCTCGAATGCCTCGCGTTCATGGCGCGGTGGCCCGAGGTGCGCGTGCATGGCTACGTGGTGCATCGCGACCGGGAGGGCGACGGCGGGAGGATCTCCATCGAGGGCTTCGAGTGCGACCTCGACGAGGTCGCCAAGGAGCTACACGCTCCGCTCCGTGAGGCCTTCGGTCGCTTCGGGCACGCCGACGAGTTCATCGACGACGGCGCCTGCCTCTACGCGTGCTGGGACTGATCCGAGGGCGCGGAGGGAGACCTCGACATCACGCTCCGCCACGTCGCTCGACGGATGCCCGACGCCTACGCGCGAGGCGTGCTGGGCGCTCAGGCGACCTTCGAGGTGGAGGCGTGGCAAGACACGCAGGTGGCAGCGAGCGAGCGGCGCCTCGACCGGGTGTTGTCGGCGCGCATCGACTGGACTCATCAGCTCGAGCTCCCCCGCCAGGTAGCAGATCCTGGGCGTGCTGCGCTCCCCGCGGATCTCAAGCACGGCCTCGTACTGCGCCCAGGTGACCCCGTGCATCACGACGATGTTGTCGTGGTCGTCGTCGCGACCCGACGCGGCTGGGCCGGGGTCCATCGAGCGGCCGTTCACAGCCGTCACGCGACCACCGCCCCGGTGGATCAGCGCCCGCCGCCGGGGAGTACCCTCGGCGCGATGGGCTCGTTGCCGTTCGTGCTCGATGTCTTGCTCCCGCGGTCTGACGCGGTGCCGCCGAACTCCGCGATCGTCCTCCAAGGGCACGTCCAGGGTCAGCTCTCCGTCACCGCGCGCGCCGCCGGGATCGGCGTCCCCGTGGCGCTCGAGGCCGCGCCCGAGTTCGGCGCGCGGACCGAGGGCACGTTCCGGATGTGGCTCGTCCGACCGACGACCGGCGACTGGCCGGCCGGCGGCGTCGTCGCGCTGACGGCGACGCGAGAGCCGCAAGGGCCCGCGGTGATGGAAGTGCCCATCGCCACGGAGCGCGACCTCACGCCTCCCGCGTTCTCGTCGATGTCTCCGCCCGAGAGGAAGGTCTTTGGCGGGCCGAGGCAACCCAACCGCGAGGCGGTGGTCGTCGCCCATCGCGGGTTCACCGACGACGAGAGCCCGCTCATCGTCGTCACGCTCGAGGCGGGCGGCTCCGCGCTGACGGGCAGCGCGCTCGAGGGCATGGCGGGCGGTCTCCCAATGCCGCCCGGCGCGCAGGCGGTCGACGCGATCACGCTCGCGGACCTCGCGGGGAACACCGTGCGCGTCGCGAACCCGTGCACCGAGGCGCCACCGCCCGAGCCGTCGGAGCCGTAGAGCGCTCGCCGAGGTCTGTCGGTATCATCGGGCATGGGCATGGGAGAGCTGGTCTGGGGCAGCTACGACGTCGGCGTGGGAGACGCGCATCCCACGGGGGCGGCGAGCCCGAGCGGGGAGCCGTGGGACTTCACGGTGCTCGCCACGGAGGAGGACGACGCCATCGTCGCGCGGGTGTGGGTCGGCTCGATCGACGCTCGGGTCGTGGCCGACTTCAGCTTCGACGACGCGCTCGACGGCGCGGAGGACGCGGCGGTGCTGCCGCTCCTGGTCGATGGGTTTTTCGGCGACGACGGGCACACCCTCGGGTACTACCGGAACCGCGACCGCTTCAGCCGCGTGCGCTTCACCAACCTGCGCACCGGAGCGTGCTGGTCCGTGAGCTGGGACACGATGGACGAGACGGTCGAGGAGATGAAGTCGTCTCCAGCGTTCGTGCCGCGCGCCATGCGCTGACGGGCCGCTTCGTCGAGGCGGTGCAGGGCGAGCTCTTCACGAGGCCGCGACCCCGACCGCGCCAGTCCCGAGGAGCGAACCGGCTGGGCCCGCGTCGAGCGAGCGCTCTCTGGCCACGCGGGGCGGTGATAGGGTCGCGACCGAGGCATGGCACAGGATTCATCGAACCTTCAGGCGTTCCTGCCTCGAAGCGTCATTCGCTGGGTCGGCGAACAACAGCGGACCCCGCCCTTCGCGGTGCGGCTCTGCGGCGCGGCGATGCTCGCTGACATCGCGGGCTTCACGCCGCTGGCGGAGTCCCTCGCAGCGCAGGGAGCGCGCGGCGCTGAGGAGCTCACGCTGCTGCTCAACGTCGTCCTCGGCGCGGTGGCGGATCGCATCGCGCGAGACGGCGGCGAGGTCATCAAGTTCGCCGGCGACGCCCTGCTCGCGGTGTGGACCGACGGACCGTTGGAGGACGCCGTCGCGCGCGCCGCGGCGTGTGGGCTCGCGCTGCATGGCGTCACCGCCGAGGCCGCCGGGCGCGCGGGGGTCGAGCTCAGCCTCAGCGTAGGCGTCGGGGCGGGGGACTTTCAGGTGATGGTCCTCGCGGGCTCCGCGGAGCGCTGGGAGCACCTGCCGTTCGGTGACCCGCTGACGCAGGTCGCGGTCGCGGGCCGCGTCGCGCGCGCGGGCGAGACC
>JAEYZO010000478.1 GCA_023428035.1 Pseudomonadota bacterium
GCCCCCCTCCGTAGCTGCGCGCCCTCGACGAAGCGCAGCGCGATGAGGTCGCCCGCGCGCACCCGCAGCCGCGACGCGAGGGTGGCCGACAGCACCAGGCCCCGCTCGGGGAGCTCGACGCGGCGAGCGTCCATGTCGAACACGCGGCGGAGGCGCCCCGAGGGGGGCACGCCCTGGATCGCCGAGGTGCGCTCCCTCTGGCCCGACGAGATCCGCACCGCGGCGTCGCGCAGGCCCTCCGCCGCGAGCACCCCGGGCACCGCGCGGAGGTCATACACCGCCTGCATGGGCAGGGGCCTGAAGAAGCCCACGGTGAGGTCTTCGCGCTGCGCCAGGCCGAACTGCAGCGCGAGGAGGTACTCCACCGCGTCGAGGGAGAAGTGCGACACCACCAGGATCGCCGCCGCGAGCCCCACCGCGAGCGACGAGAGCAACAGCCTCACGGGCGTTCGCAGCAGGTCCCGCAGGAGCATCCGCCCCGTGACCGTGAGCAGGCGGTGCAGGCCCAGCCGGTCGAGCCACTGGGCGTTGTAGTTCGCCGGCGACTCGGGGCGCATGGCCTCCGCCGGGGGGAGCTTCATCACCGCTCGGAGCGAGCGCCACACGCCCACCACCGAGGCGACGAGGCTCACGCCCACGGCGAGCGCCACGAGCCGCGCGTCGAGCTCGAAGCGCAGCACCGGGAAGCGCAGGTAGGGCTGGTAGAGCGTCATCATCTTCGCGCCCAGCACGCGCCCGAGCCCCACGCCCACCAGCGCGCCCACGCCCGCGACGAGGAGCGAGAACTTGAGGTAGTGGCTCCCGAGGGCCCAGGGCCCGTAGCCCAGGGCCTTGAGCGCCGCGATCTGCTCGCGCTGCGTGCGGATCACCCGGCCCAGCACGACGTTCAGGAGGAAGGCCGCCACGCCGAGGAAGATCGTCGGGATGGTGCGGGCCATCCCCGCGAGCTGCTGGATCTCTCCGTCGACGAGGCGGTGCGAGGGCTGACGGTCGCGGCCGTAGGCCCCCGCGCCGCCCCAGCGGGCGAGCGCACGGTCGACGCGGTCGATCACCCTCGCGCGGGAGGTGCCGGGCGCGAGGGAGAGGGTCAGGTCGTCGAAGAGGCCCTCCATCTGCCACGCGCTCTCGAGGGTCCGACGGTTCACCCAGAAGACCCCGTAGGTGCGGTCTTCGGGCATGAGCGCGCCGGGGCGGATCACGAAGACGTACTCGGGGGACATCCCCACGCCCACGACGCGCAGGACCTGCCGACGTCCGTTGAGCACCGCGGGCACGGTGGAGCCCGGGGCGAGGCGGTGCGCGGCGGCGAAGTTCTCGCTCACCACGGCCTCGCCGGGGCGGTCCGCGCTCGGCATGCGCCCCACGCGGAGGTAGAGGCGGTTGAGCGCCGCCCGACCCGAGTCGGGCACCGACACCAGGTGCCCCATCGCGGTCTCTTCGAGGCCCTCGATGTCGAGGGGCACGTCCCTCACGATGCGGGCCTCGACGCGGGTCACGCCGGGGATGGCCCGGAGCTCGTCGGCGACGATGTCCGGCGCGCGGTGCACGTGGGCCCAGAGGTCCGCGAAGGCCGTGGCCGAGTAGTAGTGGTCGCGGGAGCGGTCGAAGGCCGCCCAGGTGCCGAGGGCCGCGAGGTTGGTGGCCACCCCGCAGGCGACCACCAGCGCGATGGAGAGCACCTGCCCGCGCATGCGCGCGAGGTCCCGGAGGAGCTTTCGGTCGAGCAGGCTCACCACGTGAGCGACCTCGCGGGAGCGCGCTCGGCGTTCACCTCGACGCCAGAGACCCTGCCGTCGGCGAGGGTCACCACCCGGTGCGCCATGCGCGCGATGGGCGCGTTGTGGGTGATCACCGCGGTGGTGGTGCCGAACTCGGCGTTGAAGCGCTCGAGCACCTCGAGCACCAGCGAGCCCGTCGAGGCGTCGAGGGCGCCCGTGGGCTCGTCGCAGAGGAGCACGTCGGGGCGCTTCGCGATGGCCCTCGCGATGGCCACGCGCTGCTGCTCGCCCCCCGAGAGCTGCGAGGGAAAGTGGTCGACCCGGTGCCCCAGGCCCACGCGCTCCAGGGCCTCCTCGGGGTCCATGGGGCGGCGCGAGAGCTCGGTGACGAGGGCCACGTTCTCCCGCGCCGTGAGGCTCGGGATGAGGTTGTAGAACTGGAACACGAAGCCCACGTGGTCGCGTCGGTACTGCGTGAGCGCCCGCTCGTCGGCGTGGGTGAGGTCTCGGCCGCGGTAGCGCACGACCCCGCCCGAGGGCACGTCGAGCCCGCCGAGGATGTTCAGCAGGGTGGACTTGCCGCTGCCCGACGCGCCGAGGAGCACCACGAACTCGCCCTCGTCGAGGGAGAGGTCGACCCCGCGCAGCGCGCACACGTCGACCTCACCCATGCGGTAGGTCTTCGAGAGCCCCTCCGCCGAGAGCACCGCCCTCGACGGCGCCGCGCCGACCTCGACCGCGGTCACGGCGCCAACGCTAGGGTACTCCCGTCACCGCGCGCCAGGGGTCGCGAGCCCGATTCGTCGGAGGATGCGCGACGCCCCGTCGGCCACGCGCACCGCGGCGCGCGACCCGAGCGGCGC
>JAEYZO010000902.1 GCA_023428035.1 Pseudomonadota bacterium
GTCGGTGGGGTTGCTGCCGGTGTCGGTGGGGTTGCTGCCGGTGTCGGTGGGGTTGCTGCCGGTGTCGGTCACCGAGCCGCTGTCGACGACGGTGTTGCCGCCCGTCGCCGCGTCGCCGCAGCCCGCCGCCGCGAGGGCGCCAAGGGCCAGAAGAATCCTTCGATTGAAGCTCATCGCGCCGTCTCCGAGGGTGAATGGAGGAGCGCGGGAGTACACAGGGAGCGCCCTGCGGGTCAAGGTCCGCAGGGGGCGGTATTCACTCTGCGTCAGGGGCGCTCGGGGCCTCGACCACGGGCATGGCCTCGCCACGCTGGGTGGGGCCGTGGATCTGGTAGGGCTCGCCGACGACGCGCTTGTAGAGCTGCGACCCTCGCCACTGGAGGTAGGCCTTGTTGAAGGCCAGGCTCTCGACGGGCTCGAAGAAGGGGTTCTTCGCCCCCGACAGGAACACCAGCATCAGCACCTGCTCGGCGACGCTCACCGGGCAGCCCTCGAAGCGCACGGTGTCTTCGCCCTTGTGCGCCCGGAGCTTGGTCATCACCGAGGCCATCTTCGCGAAGATGTCGTCGTGCTTGGCGTGGTGGGGGTCCTTGGTGGAGCGGTCTCGATAGAGGGATTTCACCGACACGAGCTTGTCGTTGATCTCGCCCTCGAACTTCACGCAGTCGCCGATGAAGACCACCTTCTCGCCGGGCTTCGCGGGGATCTCCCCCTTGTAGTCGCCGAAGACCACGTGGAGGCGCGGCATCTTCTCGTCGACCTCCTGGTCGAAGAGGCGAATGATCTCGATGGCCTCTTCGATGGCGCCGGGGCAGCCGCCCCAGCAGTAGTCCGTGAGCTCCTCGTCGGGGGGCGGGCCCGCGTAGGCCGAGATGTGGGTGCCCTCGAAGTACCTCTCGACGCGGATGAGCCCGACCTTGAAGCCCTTGGCGCGGGCCTTGGCGTCGTCGAGGGAGACGTCGCCCGCGAGGGTGATGGCGCCGAGGTCGACGGGGCCGAAGCCGCGCTCGTGCGCGAGGCGGATGTGCTCCACCGAGAGCGGGTCGACGCCGATGATCGAGCAGCACACGGCGTCGACGGCCACCTGGTTGTCTCCCATGATGACCAGGTGCAGCGGGAAGGGGATGGGCGTGAGCATTCGCCCCTCGCCGGCGGTGATGGCGTCGATGGCGACGAGCTGCGGCTGCACGATGTACTGCAGGTCGGCGATCTTCTCGTTGAGCCGGTGGTCGTGGTCGATGAGCCGGTGCCGGTCGTCCTGGATCCCGATGTAGTTCTTCATCGAGAAGGTCACGGTGGTCCAGGGGTGGGCCTTGAACTTGGGGCAGTTGACGAAGAAGTCGGCGCGCGCGACGGGCTCCGGCGTGAACACGTAGTCGCGGAGCCTGCCCTCGTGGGTGTAGGGGATCTCGACCTGGGGCTCCTCCTCGAAGCAGTAGCGCTTCACCCGCTGGCGCTCGAGCACCTCGTTGTAGCCCGCGCCCTCGAAGGCCCGCCGCGTCGGGATGGTGATCCCGCAGCGCTCCCCCACCGCGAGCTCGGTCATCCGGTCGCGGTCGTCGCGGTCCTTGAGGGCGAGGAGCACTCCCTCCATGAACTCGGGCCGGGTGAAGGCGTTCTGGAAGAGCGGCCCCGACGAGACGATGTTCGGCTTCACCAGCGTGCGGCCGTGGGGGCGAAGCCCGAGGGTCTCCATGCCCTCGCGCACGATCGCGCGGACGCGCTCGACGTCGTAGTGCTCGCAGTGGCGCAGGATCACCGTGGGGTGCTGGTTGGGCTTCATGACCTGTCTACGATGGACCGTCGCCCGTCGGATGAACAGCGCCGCGGGCCTCGCGAGTACCATCCCACTGGAGGAGAGTCATGGAAGCACCGACCGCGACCGAGCCCCGCTTCGTACGGTGGGCCGAGCCTGGCGAAGCGGCCTTCACGCTGACCGTGCCCGAGGGCTGGGTCGTCGACGGCGGAGTGATCCACGCGGGGAGCGAGATGCGCCCGTGGTTTCGCCTGCGGAGCCCCGGGGGAGGCGCCGAGGCGCGCTCCGTCGACCCGAGGATGCCGATGTCCTTCGTGGAGCCCTCGTGGGGGATGATGCCGATGCCCGGGGTGGTGATACGCCCCTTCGTGCCGCCCGAGGTCTTCGCCGACGAGTACGCGCGGGGCTTCGCGCGGGAGCTCGGCGCGACGCGCTTCGAGCCACTGCGGGTGCGCCCCACGGCCGAGATCGTCGCGGAGGAGACCCGTCCCGACAAGGCCCAGCAGCTCCGGTGGATGCTCCAGCAGGGAGCGATGTACGCAGGGGTCGAGTTCGCGATGCCCGACCTCGGCCGAAGGGGCCTGGTCGACGTGCTGTGCCTGCGGATGCCCTCGCCGATGTTCTCGACCTGGACGCCCTTCGTGACGGCCTTCGCGGGCCCCGCGGGTGATTGGGACGCGGTGAGGGAGACCCTCAGGTCGATCGGGCAGACCTTCGCGCTCTCGCCGAGCTTTCTGCAGCGGCAGGCGATGGCGCGGCAGGCGAGCCACCAGATGGCGATGGAGAACATCGCGACGGGCAACGCGATCCTGAGGATGCAGCACCAGAGCGGGATGGAGGCGATCCAGGCCGCGGCGCAGCGCGCGCAGATCTCGGCCGACGCGAACGCGGCGGTGGCCGCGGGGCAGATGGCGGGCTGGCGCGCGCAGCAGGCCTCGGGGGACGAGATGCACCGGAGGGCCGTGAACGCGGTGCGCGAGGTGGTCGACGTGGTCGATCCGACCACGGGGGTGGTCTACACCGGGGCGCCGGCGGGGTTCCGATCGTACTGGACCGACGGGGTGAACCGCCGGGTCGTGGCGAGCGAGGGGAGCGAGAACCCCGACCCGTCGCGCTACGCGCGGGCGGTGGACCTCGACGACGTGCCGCTGAACCGACGGAGGTAGCCCCGGGGCTTGACCGCGGGTGGTCTGGCGTCTACTGAACCTTCAAAAGTTTTTGAAAGTTCAAGAGGCGACGATGGACCTGACCCCCGCCCGAGAGGCCGAGCTGCTGGCGGCCGACGCGATCGGAGACGTGATCGAGCACTGGGGCTTTCGCAAGGCCCTGGGGCGGACGTGGACGGTGCTCTACCTCGCGGGCGAGGCGCTGCCGGCGCAGGTGCTCACCGACCGGCTGCAGGTGTCGGCGGGGGCGATGAGCATGACGCTCACGGAGCTTCAGCGCTGGGGCGTGGTGCGAAAGGTCTGGCGCCCCGGCGAGCGCAAGGACTTCTACGAGGCCGAGACGGACTTCTGGAAGATGATCTCGAAGGTGGTGCAGGAGCGGGAGCGCTTCCTCGCGGGGAGCGTGCGCGAGCGGCTGGAGCGCGCGCGGGAGCTCTTGAAGCAGAGCGGGTCGACGGCGGAGGTGCGGGCGAAGCTCGAGCGGCTGGGGAGGCTGCAGTCCTTCGCGGCGATGGCCGAGTCGGTGATCGGGGGCTTTCTGTCGTCGCGGCGGGCGGACTTCTCGGGCTTCGGAGACCTCTTGCAGATGAACCGCGTGGCGACGGCGCTGCGCGGGAGGCGCGCGTGAGCGCCGGGGCCGCCGTCGAGGTGGGCGCCGCGACGCTCCACCGCCTCGAGAACCTCACCCGCGCGAAGGACCTCGACGCGCTCTCGACGCGCCTCGGCGAGCTCCGCCGCTGGGCGCTCTCCGACCTCCACGACGTCGAGCGCGAGCTCAGCGCCATCGAGCGCCGCGACACGCCCATGCACGGCGCCGCGCGGCACCTCGTCTCCCTCGGCGGCAAGCGCCTGCGCCCCCTGTGCGTCGCCCTCGCCGCCCGCGCGGGCCACGGCTTCACCCCCGCAGCGAAGGACCTCGCGGTGGCCGCCGAGCTCGTCCACTCCGCGACGCTTCTGCACGACGACGTGGTCGACCTCGGCGAGCGCCGCCGCGGCGCGCCCACCTCCCGGGTGCTCTTCGGCAACATCGCCTCGGTCTACGCGGGCGACTGGCTTCTGATCGAGGCCCTCGGGCGCATCCGCCGGGCGGGGTTCGACGGGCTCCTCGACGAGGCGCTAGGGGTCCTCCAGACGATGCTCCAGGCCGAGGCCCTGCAGCTCGCCTCGCGCGGGAGCGTGCCCGACCTCTCGCGCTACTTCGCGGTGGTCGAGGGCAAGACCGCGTCGCTCTTCCGGTGGTCGCTCCTCGCGGGGGCCACCGCCGGGGGCCTGGAGCCGACGGTGTGCGCGTCGCTCTCGCGCTTCGGCCAGTCGTTGGGCGTGGCCTTTCAGCTCATCGACGACGTGCTCGACGTCGCGGGCGAGGCCGCGCTCACGGGCAAGCCCCTCTTCGCCGACCTCCGCGAGGGAAAGGTCACCCACCCCGTGCTCGTCGCGGTCGAGCGCGACCCGGCCTTCGCGCGCTGGGTCACCGACGCGCTCTCGCACGAGCACCGTGAGCTCGACTCGGCGTCCGCCGCGAGGGTGAGCGCCGCGCTGATTCACACGGGCGCCCTCGACGCGACGCGCTCGCTCGCGTCGCAGCGGGTCGACGAGGCCCTGTCGTGCCTGACCGTCTTGCCCGACGGCGAGGCTCGCGCGGCGCTCGAGGGCGTCGCCCACATGATGATCGAGCGGGTGCGGTGATGGAGGCGGCGATGATCGTCTCGTTGCACGAGAGGGCCGACGCGGAGTCGGTGCGGCGCGAGCTCTCCTCGCGGGGCCTGTGGGTCACGCCCCTCGCCGACGCGTCGGGCAAGGTGCGGCACTTCTCGGTGAGCCCGGCGTCGCGGAGGGTCGACCCCGCCGAGGTCGCGTCGATCGAGGGCGTCGCGGGCGTCGCGCGGCCGCCGAGCGCGCACCCCCGCGTCGACGCGCACGGCCC
>JAEYZO010000480.1 GCA_023428035.1 Pseudomonadota bacterium
GTGAGCACCTGGCTCCTCGCCGCGTCGCGCGAGGCGGCGTCCTCCAGGTGCCGCGTCGACGACGTCATCGCGCTGCGCCCGCTGCCCTTCGCGTCCCTCGCCGCCGCGTGGGTCGACGCGCTCCGCCGCTGGCGCTGGGAGCCCCCCTTCGCGCTCTACGAGGTCGCGATGCGCCAGCAGCTCGCGCCCGACGACCCGATGACCCCGTGGCGCCTCGCCGACGCGCTCTGCGCTCTGCCCCCCGACGACCGCTTGCCCGTGCAGCGCTGCGCGACGCTCCTCGCGCTCCCCCGCGCGACGCTCGACGCCACCGCGCGCGCGCTCGGGGAGGTCCTCTCGCCCGAGGACGTCGGCAACCCCGCGGCGCTCTACGCATGGATCGCCCCGCGCTGCCCCCCCGACGCGCCCGCCTTCGTGCGCGGCCTCGTCGACCCCGACCCTGCCGTGCGCGGCCTCTGCGCCAGGGTCACCGGTAGGCGCCTCGCCTGAGCTGGTCTACCTCTATTGTCGAAGCTGGCCCTCCTCGACGGACCAGCGCCGCGCGACCGTCTCGCCCATGCGACGCGAGCACCTCTTCCGCATGCCCCACGACGAGGCCGTGAGCCTCATCGCCCGCGCGCCCGTCGCGCACCTCGCCTCCACCGACGACGACGGCGCGCCCGTGCTGCGCGCGGTGCACCCCGTCGTGGTCGACGGCTGGGCCCTCTTCCACGCCGCGCCGGCGGGGGAGAAGACCCGCTGCCTCGGCCGCCCCGCGGTGCTCTCCGTCGAGGAGGTCGTCGCCGAGGTCCCGAGCTACTTCACCGACCCGGAGCGCGCGTGCCCCGCCACCACGCTCTACCGCAGCGCGCAGGCGCACGGCCCGCTCACCGAGGTCGAAGACCCCGCGCTCAAGGCCGCGGCGCTGCAGGCGCTGATGGAGAAGTACCAGCCCGAGGGAGGCTACGCGCCCATCACGGCGGAGCACCCGCTCTACGCGAAGCCCGTCGCGGGGCTGCTCGTCGCGGGCGTCGCGCTCGACCGCGTCGACGGGAAATCCAAGCTCGCGCAGAACCGCTCCCCCGCGGACCTCGCGCGCACCGTCGAGGGCCTATGGAAGCGCGGACGTCGCGGGGACCCCGCGGCCATCGAGGCCGTCCTCGCGGCGAACCCCCAGGCCGTGACCCCGGCCTTCCTCCGCGGCCCGGGCGGTACGCGGCTGGTGTGCGCGCCCACGGAGGAGGACTCGGTGGCGGCCGCGAGGCTCCTCGACGGCGCGTACTGGCTGCCCGACCTCGACCGCGCGCGGCTCTCCCGCGCCCTGCTGGGGAGCGCGGCGTGGGTGGTGGCGCGCGACGGAGACCTGGTGGTGGCCACGGCGCGGGCGATCTCCGACGGGGCCCAGCGGGCGCGGGTCTTCGACGTGACCGTGGCGCCGTCGCACCGCGGGGTGGGCCTGGGGCGCGCGCTGGTGTCGCTGCTCCTCGACCACCCCGCCGTGAGGGACGTCGCGCTCGTGACGCTCGGCACCCGCGACGCGCGGGGGCTCTACGAGGCCCTGGGCTTCGAGGCGCGCGAGACCGTGGCCCGCGCGGGCTGCGCGGTCACCGAGATGGCGCTGGTGAGGGGGGCGAAGGGCGACGTCGGTGTCGCGAAAGGCGGGTCAGAGGTCGGGGGCGCTCAGTAGCAGCGGATGCCGCGGCCCACGCCGTCGTTCGGGTCGTTGTCGGTGCAGCCGCGCCGCCGCCGGCGGTACACCGGGGCCGCGCGGTAGCCGCCGCGGCCGTTGCCGACGCCGTCGCTGGGGTCACGATCGGTGATCCCGGTGCGGCGGAAGCGGCAGCGGCCCCAGCCCACGCGGTCGTTCGGGTCGCTGTCGGTGCAGCGGCGCTGAGCCTCGGCCGTGCGCTCGCCGCCGAAGAACGCCGCGACCGCCGCGCCGAGCGCCGCGACGCCCATGAGCTGAAGCGCGCCACGCCGCGACGACTCGGGGGCCTCGACGATGTCGTCGTCGGTCAGGGTGAGCTGCGCTTCGGTCTTCTTCTCCGTCATCATCTCCTCCAAGGGCAGAGCCGTGTTGGTCCCTCCAACCGGCGTCGATCCTACGGGAGTGAGGCGGAGATGTTCAACGACGCGCTCAGATGCGCGGTCGAAGGCCCCGGTCACGAGAGGGGCCTAAATTTCGTCTCGGTGCCAGCGGCGGGGGTCGAACCCGCACGAGGAGTGAACCATCGCCGGATTTTGAATCCGGTGCGTCTGCCAATTCCGCCACGCTGGCTCTGGGGCGTGTCGGGGAGATACCCACACACGGCCCCGGCGCACAAGGGCGTCGCGGGGCGGAGCTCTGGAGCGGCGGAGACAGAAAGCGCGAGAGGGTGCTTGACGCGCTGAAAAGCCCGGTGATACACACCGCGCCCTCTCGCAGACGAGGCCCTCGAAGCCCCGCCGGAGAGGACACTTCTATGTCGGTGGCCGCGCCCATGACGGGCGAACGCGCCGGCGGAGCCCCGGGACGACGCCACCGCGCGGCGACGGGAAACGGAAGCGAAAGCACATGGAGAGCAAGGCGATTGCGCGGTTCGCGCGCATCGCGCCGAGGAAGGCGCGCACGGTGGTGAACCTCGTCCGCGGGCACAAGGCGGCCGAGGCGATCGACATGCTGCTCTACACGCGCAAGGCCGCGGCCCCGATCGTCCGCAAGGTGATCGAGTCGGCGCTCGCCAACGCGCGCAACAGCGACCCCTCCGTCGACGTCGACGGGCTGTGGGTGACGCTGGCGCAGGTCGACAAGGGCCCGAACAAGCACACCCGGCGCTGGCGCCCGCGGGCCATGGGCCGCGCGACGCGGGTGACCAAGGGCGTGAGCCACATCGCCATCACCCTCACCGACCGCCCGCCGCCCGCGAAGGCGAAGCCCGCCCGCGCGCCCAAGGCCGCTGAGACCCCCACCGCCACCGCCGAGGCCGAGACCGCGGCCCCGACCCAGGGACAGTGACACATGGGACAGAAGGTTCATCCGTACGGCTTCCGCCTCGGGGTCATCAAGACCTGGAACTCGAAGTGGTTCGAGGAGCGTAACTACGCCCGCTGGCTCCACGAGGACATCACGCTCAAGCGCGTGGTGAAGGAGCACCTCGCCAACGCCGGCATCGCGGGCATCGAGATCGAGCGCGCCGCGGCCAAGGTGAAGGTGGTGGTCTACACCGCCCGCCCGGGCATCGTGATCGGCAAGGGCGGCAAAGGGGTCGAGGAGCTCAAGAAGGGCAAGGCCTCGGAGCGCAAGGGCCAGGCGGGCTTCGCGGGCCTCATGGCGTACACCAACGCCGGCGCCGACGACATCGTCATCGACGTGCAGGAGATCCGCAAGCCCGACACCAACGCGCAGCTCGTGGCCGAGACCGTCGCCACGCAGCTCGAGCGCCGGGTGAGCTTCCGCCGCGCGATGAAGAAGGCCGTCGGGGCGGCGATGAAGCTCGGCGCCAAGGGCATCCGCATCCGCTGCGCGGGCCGCCTCGGCGGCTCGGAGATGTCCCGCGTCGAGACCTACCGCGAGGGCCGGGTGCCGCTGCACACGCTCCGCGCCGACATCGAGTTCGGCACCGCCGAGGCCCACACCACCTACGGCTCCATCGGGGTCAAGGTCTGGCTGTTCAAGGGCGAGGTGCTGCCGCAGAAGAAGCGCCGCCCGGGCGCCCGCTGAGCGACGCGAGAGGTAGACCATGCTGTCACCCAAGAGAACGAAGCACCGCAAGCAGCAGAAGGGGAACCTGAAGGGGATGTCGTACCGCGGGTCCGACGTCTCGTTCGGCGACTTCGCGCTGCAGGTCACCGAGGCCGGGCGCATCACCGCCCGCCAGATCGAGGCCGCGCGTATGGCGATCACCCGCCACGTGAAGCGCGCCGGCAACCTCTGGATCCGGGTGTTCCCCGACAAGCCCATCACCAAGAAGCCCCTCGAGACCCGCATGGGTCACGGCAAGGGCGCGGTGGAGGAGTGGGTGGCCGTGGTGACCCCGGGCCGGGTGATCTACGAGCTGGGCGGCGTGCCCGAGCCCCTCGCCCGCGAGGCGTTCCGGCTGGCGTCGCACAAGCTGCCGGTCGCGACCAAGGTCCTGACCCGCGAGATCGGCTGAGGGAGAGTCATGGCGAAGGGAACCACCACCTCCGAGCTGCGCGAGAAGTCCGCCGAGGACCTCGCGGCGTTCATCAGCGAGACCGAGAAGTCTCTCCTGAACGCGCGCTTCGACAACCACGCCAACCGGCTGAACGACACGAGCCGCATCGGCAAGCTCCGCCGCGAGCTGGCCCGCGCGCTGACCGTTCGCTCCGAGAAGAGCGCGAAGGGCTGAGACGATGACCACTCAAGCGAACGTGGCCGACGCCGCCGCGGACCAGAAGAAGGGCGCCAAGCGCACGCTGATCGGCAAGGTGTCGAGCGCGAAGATGGCCAAGACCGTGGTGGTCGAGGTCGTGCGCTCGGTGAAGCACCCGATCTACGGCAAGTACGTGCGCCGGCGCAAGCGCTACAAGGCCCACGACGAGCAGGGGCAGTTCCGGGTCGGCGACGTGGTCGAGATCCGCGAGTGCCGCCCGATCTCGAAGGACAAGTACTTCACGGTCGCGCGCCTCGTCGAGCGCCCCGAAGGGACCTGAAGGAGCCACCGCCATGATCCAGATGCGAACGACGCTGGACGTCGCTGACAACTCCGGCGCCCGCAAGGTGCAGTGCATCAAGGTGCTGGGCGGGTCGCGGCGCAAGTACGCCGCCCTGGGCGACGTCATCGTGGTGAGCGTGAAGGAAGCGCTCCCGAACATGAAGGTGAAGAAGGGCCAGGTGGCCCGCGCGGTGGTGGTTCGTACCCGCCGCGAGTACCAGCGCGCCGACGGGTCCTACGTGAAGTTCGACACCAACTCCGCGGTGCTGATCGACAAGGAGAACGCCCCCGTCGGGACGCGCATCTTCGGGCCGGTCGCGCGCGAGCTGCGGGCGAAGAACTTCACCAAGATCATCTCGCTCGCGCCGGAGGTGATCTGACATGAGCCTCGCGAGGGTGCGCCGCGGAGACACCGTCGTGGTGATCTCGGGCAAGGACAAGGGCAAGACCGGCAAGGTGCTCGCGGTGAACGCCGAGGCCGAGCGGGTGCTGATCGAGGGCATCAACGTGGTGAAGCGCCACGTGAAGCCCACCATGCGCGACCGCGAGGGCGGCGTGGTCGAGGCCGAGCGCCCGATCCACCTCTCGAAGGTCATGCCGCTCGACCCCGAGACCAACCGCGGGACGCGGGTGAAGACCAAGGTCGACGCCGACGGCTCGAAGGTGCGGCTCGCCAAGAGCGGCCGAGAGATCAAGGCCGAGACGCTGTGAACCAACGCCGCGCGAGACCCGCGGGGACCGCGGCAACGCGAGAAGGCTGAAGAGGACCGAAGATGGCCGACGACAAGAAGAAGAAGGGCGCCGACGCCAAGGGCGCCAAGGGCGCGAAGCCGGCCGGCGGCGGAAAGCCCTCCCCGGCGAAGGCGTCGCCCGCCAAGGCCAAGGCGAAGAAGCCCGCCGAGAAGCCCGAGGGCGAGCGCGTCGAGCGCGGCCCGGAGCAGAAGATCCCGCCCCGGCTGCGCGACAAGTACCGCTCCGAGGTGGTGCCCGCGCTCCAGCGGCAGTTCAACTACGCCAACCCGATGCAGGTGCCGCGGATCACCAAGGTGACCGTGAACATGGGCCTCGGCGAGGCCGTGGCGAACGCCAAGATCATCGAGATGGGCGTCGACCAGGTCACCGCCATCACCGGCCAGAAGCCCGTGGTGACCCGCGCGCGGAAGAGCATCGCGACCTTCAAGCTCCGCACCGGCGTGCCGATCGGGGTGATGGTCACCCTGCGCCGCGAGCGGATGTGGGAGTTCCTCGACCGGCTGATCACCTTCGCGCTGCCGCGCGTGAGGGACTTCAAGGGCGTGAGCCCGAAGGCCTTCGACGGGAAGGGCAACTACACCCTCGGGGTGAAGGAGCAGATCATCTTCCCGGAGATCAACTACGACACCGTGGAGAAGGTGAAGGGGCTCAACATCTCCGTCACCACCACGGCGAAGAACGACGAGGAGGGCCGCGCGCTCCTCCAGCACCTCGGGATGCCGTTCCGCGCCTGAGGGCGCGCGTTGAGAGTGGAGATAGACCGTGGCACGTGCCTGTTCGTTCGCGAAGCTGCAACAGACGCCGAAGTTCTCGGTGCGCCACCGCAACCGCTGCCGGGTGTGCGGCCGCGCCCGGGGCTACTACCGCAAGTTCGAGCTCTGCCGGGTCTGCCTGCGGAACCTCGCCCTCCGCGGTGAGCTCCCCGGCGTGATCAAGGCGAGCTGGTGAGAGGTCGACGATGCTGACGGACCCCATTTCAGACATGCTGACCCGGATCCGGAACGCCGCCCTGGCGCGCCACGATCGGGTCTCCCTCCCGGCGTCGCGGCTGAAGCGCAGCGTGGCCGAGATCCTCGTGAGCGAGGGCTACGTCTCGTCGGTGCAGGACGAGACCACCGACACCGGCGCGTCGCGCCTGGTGCTGGTGCTGAAGTACGGCCGCGACCGCAAGCCCGCCATCGAGGGCCTGCGCCGCGTGTCGCGCCCCGGCAAGCGGGTGTACGTGCCGAGCAAGGACATCGGCAAGGTGCGCAACGGCCTCGGGATCTCGGTGCTGAGCACCTCCCGCGGAGTGATGAGCGACCGGGCCGCGCGCCAGCAGGGCGTGGGCGGCGAGGTCCTCTGCGAGGTCTGGTAGGAGACTGCGATGTCGAAGGTCGGAAAGCGCCCGGTGGCGCTGGAAAAGAACGTGTCGGTCAACGTCGGCGCGGGCTTCTTCGAGGTCAAGGGCCCGAAGGGCACCGTGCGCCGCGCGCTCCCCGCGGGCTACGGCATCGAGGTCGCCGGCGCCGAGGCGAGCGTGGTCGCCAAGGACGACGCCGCCAAGGCGGCCCTGTCGCGCATGGGCGGGACCATCCGCGCGCACCTCAACAACGCCGTGGTGGGCGTGACCAAGGGCTACGCGCAGAAGCTCAAGCTCGAGGGCACGGGCTACCGCGTGGAGATGAAGGGCCAGCAGCTCACCCTGTCGCTCGGCAAGTCGCACCCCGAGGTGTACGAGATGCCGAAGGCCGTCACGGTGAAGATCCCCGGCGACAGCAAGGGCACCGTGCTCGAGCTCGACTCGGTCGACAAGGACCTCCTTGGCCAGGTGGTGGCGCAGCTCCAGTCGCTCCGCCCCCCGGAGCCCTACAAGGGCAAGGGCGTGAGGATCGACGGGGTGAAGATCCGCCAGAAGGCCGGCAAGGCTGGCAAGGGCGGCAAGGGCGGCAAGTGATCGAGACGCTCCCGTAGCCGAGCGGTGTGACAGTCACCCGCTCGTACGCGGGGCACGAGGACGCGATGAAGAGCAAGGACGACCAGAAGGCCCGGCGCAAGGCGCGCATCCGGGGCAAGGTGAGCGGCACGGCCGAGCGGCCGCGGCTGTCGGTGTTCCGTTCGTCGAAGCACATCTACGCGCAGGTCATCGACGACCAGCGCGGCACGACCCTCGCGGCGGTGAGCACCCTCTCGCCCGACCTGCGCGGCGCGGTCTCCGAGGACCGCAAGCTCGACGCGGCCCGCAAGGTGGGCGAGGCCATCGCGAAGCTCTGCCTCGGCAAGAGCATCGAGAAGGTCGTGTTCGACCGCAACGGCAACGTCTACCACCCGAACAACCGCGTGGGCGCCCTCGCCGACGCCGCCCGCAAGGCCGGGCTGAACTTCTGAGCCCGAACAGGAAGGTCTGTGATGTCGATGGCTGACAGCGACGAGTCGCGCGAGCTCAAGGAGCGCGTCGTCAACATCAACCGCGTCGCCAAGGTGGTGAAGGGCGGTCGCCGGTTCTCGTTCTCGGCCCTGGTGGTCGTGGGCGACGGCTCGGGTCGCGTGGGCGTCGGCCTCGGCAAGGCCAACGAGGTGCCCGAGGCGATCCGCAAGGGCAACGAGCAGGCGCGCAAGAACCTGTTCTCGATCCCGCTGCTCGGCGGCACCATCCCCCACGAGGCGATGGGCCACTTCGGCGCGGGCGAGGTGCTCCTCCGCCCGGCGTCTCCTGGCACGGGCGTGATCGCGGGCGGCGCGGTGCGCGCGGTGGTCGAGAGCGCGGGCATCCGCGACATCCTCACCAAGAGCCTCGGGAGCCGGAACCCGCACAACGCGGTGAAGGCCACCATCAACGCGCTCCAGCAGCTCCGTGACATCCACGCGACCGCGACCCGCCGCGGCAAGAACCCCGACGAGATCGCGGGCCCGGCGGCCTGAGGAGAGACGTCATGGCGAAGCCCAAGCTCCGCGTCGTGCAGCGACGCTCCACCATCGGCGAGCGCCACCAGTTCGAGAAGACCCTCGCGGGACTCGGGCTGCGTGGGCCGCAGTCCGAGGTGGTGGTCGACAACACCCCGGCGTTCCGGGGGATGGTCAAGAAGGTCATTCACCTCGTCTCCGTGGAGGAGATCGATGGCTAACGTACTCAGCAACCTGCACCCGCCCGCCGGCGCGGTGCGCGCCCGGACCCGCAGGGGCCGCGGCGTGGGCTCGGGCCTCGGCAAGACCGCGGGCAAGGGCCAGAAGGGCCAGAAGGCCCGGCACCCGGGCAACTTCTCCAAGACGGCGTTCCAGGGCGGGCAGACCCCGATCCAGCGCCGGCTGCCGAAGCGCGGGTTCCACAACCCCTTCCCGACCGAGATCGCCGCGGTGAACGTCGGCGCGCTCACGAAGGTCTACGACGCGGGCTCCACGGTGGACCTCGACTCGCTCAAGACCCACCGCCTGGTCGACAAGCACGCGACGCGGGTGAAGGTCCTCGGCGACGGCGAGCTCGACCGCAAGCTCTCGCTGAAGGTCCACGCGATCTCGGCGGGCGCCCGTACGAAGATCGAGGCCGCCGGCGGGAGCGTCGAGCTCCTGCCCTTCGACGCCGCGCCCAAGGGAGGGAGCAACCCGGCCTGAAGCCGGGTTATAGAGCGCCGCCGCGGGGTGACACCCTCACGGCGGCGTTCCCTCTCCCTCCAAGACCCCACGGACGGACCGCATGGCACTGAGCGCGCTGGCGAACATCGGCAAGATCCCGGAGCTGCGGCGACGTCTGCTCTTCACTCTGGGCATGCTCGCCGTCTACCGCATCGGGGTCTTCGTGACCGTGCCCGGGGCGGACCGCAAGGCCATGCAGGAGATCATGGGTCAGGGCGACTCGAACTCGCTCCTGAACCTCATGAACCTCTTCTCCGGCGGCGCGCTCGAGCAGGTGAGCATCTTCGCGCTCGGCATCATGCCGTACGTCTCCGCCTCGATCATCCTCCAGCTCCTGGGCTCGATCTCGAAGCCCCTCGAGGAGCTGCGCAAGGAGGGCGAGGTCGGCCAGCGCAAGTTCAACCAGTACACCCGCTACCTCACCATCGGCATCGCCCTGGTGCAGGGCATCTCCATCGCCCTCTGGCTCCAGGGTCGCACCACCGTCGACGGCCTCAACGTCGTGCGCGACCAGGGCTGGGGCTTTCGCCTCCTGGCGATGCTGACCCTCACCACTGGCACGTCGTTCGTCATGTGGCTCGGCGAGCAGATCACCGAGCGCGGCATCGGCAACGGCACCTCGCTGATCATCTTCGCGGGCATCGTCGCCGACTTCCCGCAGGCCGTCGGCCAGACCTGGCAGTTCACCAGCACCGGGCAGATCCAGCCCGTCTCGCTGCTGATCGCCCTGGTGCTCACCCTGGCCTCGGTCGCCGTGATCGTCTTCTTCGAGCGCGGTCAGCGCCGCATCCCGATCGAGTACTCCCGCCGCATCATCGGCCGGAAGATGTACGGCGGGCAGCGCACGCACCTCCCGCTCCGAGTGAACTCCTCCGGGGTGATCCCGCCGCTCTTCGCGAGCACGGTGCTCATGCTCCCGGCGACGCTGGCGAACCTCCGCATCCCTGGGATGGAGGCCGCCCGCGACGCGATCCAGCGCGGCGACTGGATGTACAACACCGCCTTCGTCACGCTCACCGTGTTCTTCTGCTACTTCTACACATCCGTCACGTTCCCCCCGGTGGACGTGGCCGACAACCTGAAGAAGCAGGGGGCCTTCATCCCGAACATCCGCCCGGGCAAGCAGACGGCGGACTACATCGAGAAGGTCCTCATGCGGATCACCTTCGGCGGCGCCGTGTACGTCGCCGTGATCTGCATCCTCCCGGACTTCATGCGGCAGTACCTCCGCATCACGTTCCCCTTCGGCGGCACCTCGATCATGATCGTGGTGGGCGTCGCGCTCGACACGGTCAACCAGATCGAGTCGTACCTGATCTCCCGCCACTACGAGGGCTTCACGGGCCCGAGCGGCCCCACCCTCCAAGGCCGGAGGGCCGCGTGAGCGACATCGTCTTCATCGGCCCCCCGGGAGCGGGCAAGGGCACCCAGGCCCAGCGGCTCTGCGCGCGCCTCGACGTCCCGCAGGTGTCGACCGGCGACATGCTCCGCGCGGCCCGCAAGGCCGGCAGCGAGCTCGGCCGCAAGGCCGACGAGTACATGTCCAAGGGCGACCTGGTGCCCGACGAGGTGGTCATCGGCCTGGTGGAGGAGCGCCTCCGTCAGCCCGACGCGGCCGGGGGCTTCGTCCTCGACGGGTTCCCGCGCACGGTGCCCCAGGCCGAGGCCCTCGACCGGATGCTCGCGAAGCTCGGCCGGGGGATCACCGACGTGGTCCTGCTCGAGGTGCCCGACGCCCTGATCGTCGAGCGCATCACCGGCCGAAGGGTCGGCGAGACCACTGGACGGATCTATCACATCAAGTATGATCCGCCCCCCTCGCCGGACCGCGGCGACGGGGGCGAGCGGCTCCTCACCCGCGACGACGACCGCGAAGAGGTCGTTCGTGCACGTCTGGCGAGCTACTCCGCGCAGACGGCGCCCCTGGCGGCCTACTACGGCAACCGCGGGCTCCTCCGGCGGGTCGACGGCGTCGGCTCCGTCGACGAAGTGACCCAGGCCATCAACCGCTCGATCGGAGCCGCGTAGAGAAACCCATGGCGAGAAAGCCTTACTCCCAAGGCCCGCGGGAACCCAAGGGCGACAAGCTCGAGTTCGAGGGCGCCGTTCTCGAGGCCCTGCCGAACGCCATGTTCCGCGTGCGGTGCGACAACGGCCTCGACGTGCTCGCCACGATCTCTGGCCGCATGCGCCAGTACTACATCCGCATCCTCCCCGGCGACAAAGTGAGCGTCGAGGTGAGCCCCTATGACCTCTCGAAGGGCCGGATCACCTACCGGCACAAGTGACCCGCGCGCGCCGCGCGCCCCGAACGAGTAGCGAGAATGAAGGTTCGCCCGTCCGTGAAGAAGATCTGCGACAAGTGCAAGGTGATCCGCCGCCGCGGGGTGGTCCGGATCATTTGTGACAATCCCCGACACAAGCAGCGGCAGGGTTGAGACATGGCTCGAATTGCAGGCGTTGACCTCCCCGGTCGCAAGCACATCTCCATCGCCCTCCAGTACCTCTACGGCATCGGTCAGGCGACCTCCGTCGAGATCTGCACCAAGGCCGACGTGCCCCTCGACAAGCGCGCGCAGGACCTCACCGAGGCCGAGGTGCGCCGCCTCCGCGAGATCATCGACGCGGAGTACCGCGTCGAGGGCGACCTGCGCCGCGAGGTGCAGATGAACATCAAGCGGCTGATGGACCTCGGGTGCTACCGAGGCCTCCGCCACCGCCGCGGGCTGCCGGTGAACGGCCAGCGCACGCACACCAACGCCCGCACCCGCAAGGGCCCCCGCAAGGGCCTCGCGGTCGCGCGTTCGAAGAAGTGACCGAAGGCTGAGCGCGCGGATCGTTCCGGCGACGTTGTACGGATAGAGGAATCTCGATGGCCAAGGCGCAAGGGTCCGCCGCTTCGAAGGCTGCGGCGAAGGGCAAGAAGAAGGTCAAGAAGAACGTGCCGAAGGGTGTGTGTCACATCCAGGCGACGTTCAACAACACCATCGTCACGATCGCCGACGTGTACGGCAACACCGTGGCGTGGTCGTCTGCGGGCTCGCGGGGCTTCAAGGGCTCGCGCAAGAGCACGCCCTTCGCCGCCCAGGTGGCCGCGGAGGACGCCGCCCGCAAGGCGCAGGAGCACGGCATGCGCGAGGTCGCGGTGTTCGTGCGCGGCCCCGGCGCGGGCCGCGAGAGCGCGCTCCGGGCGCTGCAGACCGCGGGCTTCCGCGTGACGCTGATCCGCGACGTGACCCCCATTCCGCACAACGGGTGCCGGCCGCCGAAGCGCCGCCGCGTCTGAAAGTTCTTTAGGAGAGAAGAGACCGCCATGGCTCGGTACATTGGACCCGTCTGCAAGCTCTGCCGTCGCGAGAACATGAAGCTGTTCCTCAAGGGGGACCGCTGCATGACCGACAAGTGCGCCTACGAGCGCCGCCCCTACCCCCCCGGCCAGCACGGCCAGGCGCGGATCAAGTTCAGCGAGTACGGGCTTCGCCTCCGCGAGAAGCAGAAGCTCCGTCGGATCTACGGCGTGCTCGAGCGCCAGTTCCGCGGGTACTTCGCCGAGGCCGACCGGCTCAAGGGCGTCACGGGCGAGAACCTCCTCGCCCTGCTCGAGCGCCGGCTCGACAACGTGGTGTACCGCCTGGGCTTCGCCGCCACGCGCTCCGAGGCCCGGCAGCTCGTGCTGCACCACCACGTCACGGTGAACGGCAAGCGCGTGAACGTGCCCTCGTTCCTCGTGAAGGTCGGCGACAAGGTCGCGATCCGCGAGAAGTCGCGGGAGATCGCCCGCGTGAAGGACTCGGTGCAGGGCTCCGAGCGCCGCGCGCCCCTCACCTGGCTCGAGCTCGACAAGGAGAGCTTCTCGGGCACCGTGAAGACCCTCCCCGTGCGCGAGGAGGTCGGGCTCGAGATCAAGGAGCAGCTCATCGTCGAGTTCTACTCGCGCTGAGCCCTCGCCCGACGTCCCGACAGACCTCGTTCACCGCCACAGACGACACCCGAAGCTTGAAGGGGAGAGAGACCTCCATGACCCAGTCGATGCAGGCACGCAACTGGCGAGACCTGATCCGCCCCAAGGCCCTCCTCGAGGAGGACCGCGATTCCCACACGGAGTTCTACGGCAAGTTCGTGTGCGAGCCGCTGGAGCGCGGGTTCGGCATCACCATCGGCAACTCGCTCCGCCGGGTGCTGCTGTCTTCGCTGCAGGGCGCGGCGATCACCTCGGTGCGCATCGACGGCGCGCTGCACGAGTTCACCACCATCGACGACGTGAAGGAAGACGTCGCGGACATCATCCTCAACCTCAAGGAGGTGGTGTTCCAGGTGCCCGAGGCGAAGCGGTACACCTTCACCCTCTCGAAGGAGGGCCCGGGGGCCGTGACCGCGGGGGACATCCGCACCGACGCGTCGGCCAACGTGCGGGTGCTCAACCCGAAGCAGCACATCGCCACCGTGTCGAAGGGCGGCAAGCTCTCGATGGAGGTGGTGGTCGGCCCCGGCCGCGGGTACGTGCCCGCGGAGCGCAACAAGGACCCGGGCGCGGCCATCGGCTGGGTGGCCATCGACTCGCTCTTCTCGCCGGTGCGCAAGGTGAACTACACGGTCACCAACGCCCGCGTCGGGCAGATGACCGACTACGACAAGCTCACCCTGGAGGTGTGGACCAACGGCGCCGTGCGACCCCGCGACGCCGTGGCCTACGCCGCGAAGATCCTCAAGGAGCAGCTCCAGATCTTCATCAACTTCCAGGAGCAGGACGAGGTGGTGGCCGCGCCGATGTCGCAGTCGGAGGAGCCGCTCAACGAGAACCTGTTCAAGTCCGTCGAGGAGTTCGAGCTCTCGGTGCGCAGCGCGAACTGCCTCCAGAACGCGAACATCTCGTACATCGGCGAGCTCGTGCAGAAGAGCGAGGCCGACCTGCTGAAGACCAAGAACTTCGGCCGCAAGTCCTTGAAGGAGATCAAGGACAAGCTCACCGAGCTGAACCTCCAGCTGGGCATGCACATCGAGAACTGGCCGCAGCTCCTCGAGCGCTGGAAGGCCGAGCACAACCAGATCTGATCACCGACCGATACCCCCGAGAGCCACTGCCATGCGCCACATGAACGCCGGACGGAAGTTCGACCGCAACGGTTCCAACCGCGCGGCGATGTTCCGCAACCTCGTCGCCAACCTCTTCGCCCACGAGCGCATCGAGACCACGGTGCCCAAGGCGAAGGAGCTCCGCCGCATCGCCGAGCGGTTGATCACCCGCGCGGCCCGCCTCGGCGCCGACGCCAACGCCGCCGAGCTCACCGGCGACGCCGCCGCGCGGCGCCTGGCCCTCAAGCGCCAGATCGCCTCCGAGCTCCCGCGCTACACCGAGCGCTGGGTCGACGGCGACCTCGAGCGCATCGACGTGACCGAGCACCTCTTCCGCGAGATCGCCCCGCGCTTCGTGGGTCGCCAGGGCGGCTACACCCGCATCCTGCGCACCCGCAACCGCCGCGGCGACAACGCCGAGATGGCCTTCATCGAGCTGGTGCAGCGCGACCCCCGCGTGGGCCGCACCCGCGCCGGCGAGGGCGCCGAGCTCACCCCCGCCGTCGAGGCCGTCCGCGGTGACGCTCCGCGCTCGCGCGGCGAGTCGACCGAGACCTCCGAGGGCTGATCCCCCGCTGCCACGGCGCAGCCCTCGCCGTGATCGTGGCCCCACTCTCCGTTAGGCCGCGGCGATGACCCCTCCCCCGAAGCCCACCCTCGAACTCCCCTCGGGAGACCTCCTCCCCGCGGTGGGCGTCGGCCTCCCCGGCCCTCGCTCCCGCGAGCTCGTCGAGGCCCTCTCCCGCGTCGAGTGCCCGGGGCTCACCCTCCGCCGCCGCCGCCGCGCCGAGGCCTCCGGCGCCGACCACGACCCGATCGTGTGGTCCGCCGCGAAGGGCGCCAACGTGCTCGACGTCGACGGCAACCGCTACGTCGACCTCACCGCGGGCTTCGGCGCGGCGCTCCTCGGTCACGGTCACCCCGCGGTGGTCTCCGCCGTGCGCGCCCAGGCCGAGCGGATGCTCCACGCCCTCGGCGACGTGTACCCCTCCGACGTGAAGGTCGCCCTCGAAGAGCGCCTCGCCTCCCTCGCGCCATGGCCGGCGCGGGTGATCCTCGGGCTCTCGGGCGCCGACGCGGTCGAGGCCGCGCTCAAGACCGCCGCCCTCGCGACGGGCCGCCCGGGCGTGCTCGCCTTCACGGGCGGCTACCACGGGCTCTCCTACGGCGCGCTCGCGGCCTGCGGGTACAAGGCCCTGTTCCGAGAGCCCTTCGCGGGGCAGTTGAACCCCGCGGTGCGCTTCGCGCCCTTCCCCGCGGTGCGCACGCCGGAGCCCGCCGAGGCGCAGCGCGCGATGGCCGAGACCTTCGACGCGGTCGAGCGCGCGCTCGCGACGCGCGAGGTGGGCGCGGTGCTGGTGGAGCCCATCCTGGGTCGCGGGGGCGTCGAGGTCCCCCCCGCGGGCTTCATGTCGGCGCTCACGGAGAGGGCCCACGGGGCGGGCGCGGTGCTCATCGCCGACGAGGTCCAGACCGGCCTGGGCCGCACCGGGCGGCGCTTTCGCTCCGTGACCTCGGCCGCCGTGCCCGACGTGATCTGCCTCGGGAAGGCCCTCGGCGGCGGCCTGCCCGTGAGCGCGACGCTGGTGCGCGAAGACCTCGCGGGCGCGTGGGCGAGCGCCAGGGGCGAGGCGATCCATACGTCGACCTTCCTCGGCAACCCGCTGGGCTGCGCCGCGGCGCTCGCGTCGCTCGACGCGCTTGAGGCCCCCGAGACCATCGCCGCCGTCAGGGCCACCGCGGTCGCGCTCGAAGAGGCCATCAACGCCGTGCTCAACGACCACCGCCTCGCGGTGCCGCGGCGCAGCTTCGCGCGCTTGATGATCGGCCTCGCCGTCGAGGGCGGCCCCCGCCGCGCGCTCGCGGTGTGCCGCTCGCTCCTCGAGCGGGGCTACGTCGCCCTCACGGGCGGCGTCGACGGCGACGTGCTCACCCTCACGCCGCCGTGCGCGCTAACGCCGCTGCAGGTCGACGGCTTCGTCGTCGCGCTCGCCGACGCGCTGCGCGCGCACCCCGCGTCGTGACCGGCCGCTGGCTCGACGTCGAGGGCGCCTCGCTCTGGGGGCGCGTCCGCGCGCTGACGCGCTCTCCCTGGAGC